>JAEWIG010000300.1 GCA_023387295.1 Bacillota bacterium
AAAAGCAAATAGATATATTGAAGACTATTCAATTTAGACATGTTAATACAATTAATTGTAAGGGTTGTATTTCGGAATTAAGAAAAATGATTAAGCCCTTATAGTAACACCCTAAACCAAAGAAGAATTAAACGTTTATTCGAATAAATATTTATTTCTTCTTTGGTTTAAATTGAATGGTATTCTTGTTAGACACCAATAAGCTATAGCAACTTATTTTAATTTTAAATTATAATGTAAAAGTGATTACTCATATTAAAGTAAGGGGTTAACTAATGTTTGTATGTGAATGCGGTGGTATTTTATTAGTGATTAGAATTGAAGAGGTTCCTGAACATATCTCCAAAGAAAAGAGATTATCTTATAACCGTGTTTGTGATGTGCAATGTCAAAAATGCGGAAAGGTACAATATTCACAACCATATGATGACGGAGGGACAATAAATAAGGTGCGAGATACAAAACCAATATAAGAAGGTATAAATAAAAGAAGGTATAAACGTTTATTCCTTCTTTTATTTATTGGTTGTAATCTACGAAGATTTTGTCATTGAAGTTGATTCCTGCACGCTGGCGCTTCCGTTTCCTTTTGGTTCGGGGCCCCAGGCCTTCATGTGATTAGAAGACGCTGCCGGAATTCATCTACTCGCTCGTTCCTCACTTAAACAAGAATAGACAATTCTCATGTTCAGCTATTTTTGGTATCTCAAGAAGACCAAAAAGGGATATTATTGGTTTTTTTCCATTTTTAAACGGTAACATTAGAGTAAGTAATAATGAAATAAAGGGAGGAGAGTTAAAATGAAGCTCAAGGACTTTTTAACAGGCGATGAACTAACTCAATGGCTGAATTTAGAAATGGAGTTATTGGCTGCTCACAATAAAAAAGAACGAACGCATATTTTATACGAAATGGATGAGTTATTAGAGACAGCAAGAAGCCGCTATAAAGCATATTTAGCTAAAGAAGAATCATCATCCTCATCTTGTTTAGAAGAAATGACCTTAAAGCCCGGTTATTTTATTGAGTTTAAAACACAGGAAGAAATAAATAAATTACGCAGAGAAAAAACAAACAATGCTTATAAGGAATTGCAAAAAGAAGTTCAAGATCTCTTAAATGAAAATGATAGGATAGTAAAAAAAGCAACTAAAAAGAAGTTTTAAAGAGACGTTTAGGCAAGGTGACAGGGTAACTGCTATTAAACGCAAAGTAAACATAGCATTATGGTAAAAATATTTGGTAATGCTTTATGGTAAATCTTAAAAACTATGGTATCAACGAGTCTTATAGTTACACTAGAACAGGAACCATGTCATCAGACCTACTGGAACAATAATGTCAGATTGGTAAGGTACTTGAATCATTTTAGCCATCATTTTCTCTCTTTCGGCAAACAAAAAAGCATACACTTAATCCTCGCTCAGCAGAAAGGTTATTTGTGTATGCTTAAAATGGCTACATTTAACCGTTGAAAAACTATTTATATTCAAACTATTACGAATACACCGAATAACCTTGTTGGACGACAAGAAAGAAGCCATTTCCATAATGTTAAGTGTTGAACACACTTAACATTATGGAAATGGCTTTTTTATTTACATTTTGTCTTTTAATTCTAGCACACTCTAGATAGTGAAAGAATCTTTTAACTAGACCCCCTAGACAAATTTCCCACCTCCCCCTTAGCAATTTGCTAACCTACCCTTAAAGGGATAATAACAGCAAAACGCGAAAAACCAAGTTAAGGATCAAATTCATTTTTGGGGCATCGTCTTAGAGAAATGCGGATACACAACGTTAAGCAACTTGTGATAGCAAAAAACAAGAAAGAGTTGTCTACACAATGTAGCAACTCTTTCAATTAGGTTAATGTTCTTCGTCTTTATAGAATAGCTCCAAGTTAACTTAAAATCATTATTGTCTATAGCCTAAACGTCTCAACGTTTCGTCGGATTGTTTCAATGCGGTTGCTATCATATCCTGTATCTCAGGATTAGGTGGTACTTTTGCATCCAGAGGTACACGAACCACAGATTTATATACTTGTTTATTTTCTTTATCTTCTTTAATTTTCCTTTTTGAAAATAAAAACATAGCTCATCATCCTCTCTTTAGATTCATTGTACCATTTTCATATGATAAAAACGGATGATTTTAGATTGATCTTTAGTTATCAGTCTTTACAATCTGCGAATGACTAGTACAAAAAATGCTTGTTCAAAATCTCCCTTAGGGCTTTAATCTCTTTCTTACTCTGATTTCTCCAGTTTACACATCCTTTAATATCTTCATAATATGGAATTTTGTGTATGATGTGGTTACCTTTAAAGGTATTAATTACTACAAAAATAAGTTGCGTCGATTTACTGAGAAATCATGTTGCAACTATTTATATATATATATTTCTAATAAGTTATTTAAAAGTTATAAAAAAATGTACCAAGAAAAACTCTATACAAACAAGAAATAAATCAATACATTTTCAAAATGTATTGATTTATTTGAAAATGTATTGATTTAAATGTATATCTGTACTATATTTATCCATGAGGTGAAATATATGGTAAATGTTAACCTAGAAAAACAAGAAAGATTTAAAAAGATAGCTGAGCAACGCACCAATAAAATCTTGAAAACTCTTAAATTATTAGGTAACTGTGCGAATCGAGGGAATTACAGTTACACAGATGAAGAGGTTAAAAAGATTTTCGTTGCAATTGAAAGAGAATTAAAGAATACAAAAAACAAATTCCAAGAGGAACAAGACGAGGAAATTGAATTTAAATTATAAGGGGGATTATCATGGTAGCTGAATCTGCAGTTCAAGTTCCTACAAATTGGAGGTCCAATATTGAGCAAGTTGTATCTGGTTATGAAACCGAACCAGCTAAAGGTTTGGTTCATGGACTTCAGAAAGACTCTATTCAAAACACTTGGGGAGCAAGAAAGACTAACAAAGGAAGTGGTTGGGGGACAAGATTTCAACTCATAAAAAATGATCTCGGAACTTTTCTAACGGTAGAAGACTGGGGTACTACTGGCATGACGGGTCCTAATATGCCAATGGATAAGATTAATAGCTTATCTGGTGAACTTGGACCTGATCATAAGTTGGCTCGTTTTTCAGCGATGAATTATTCGGGTGGCAATGAGGGCGCCGGTTTATATGGAAGAGGAAAACTTCTTTTTTCTGCTGCCTCTAAAGATTATCATTTTTATTTTGAAACTTTTACAGAAGAAGAAGGATATAGAGCAAACTATAAAAGGCTTAATGGTAACATGTTAGTCGTTAATCCAGTTGCCTTTGAAGGAGAAGTAGCTAAAAATTTTATTAGAGAAGAAGCAGGAATTGAACCAATTAATAGAGTGGGTAGCAGAATTATTATCGTAAATCCAAGAGACGAGATTATTAACGCAGTAGAAAACGGAAATTTTTTGAAGTATATAGAAGAGACTTGGTGGAGAATTTTATTAAAATATAGCCATGTTTCAATCTCAGTTGAATATAACGGAATTGTAGAAAAAGCCAAAATTCCAGCTGTCTATGCTGACGCAATCGAAGAAAAAAATGGTTGGAAGGCATGGAATAAGGATAGATATTCTGTATCAAACTATCACAGCGTAAAAAAGATCCAGCTTTTCGTTTCTGAGTTTGAGATAGATGAAGAATTATGTGGGGTATTCTTCTACCGTAGAGATATGAAAATTGGTAAGATCGATTTAGATATCCCTCCTAAAATTAGAAATAAGTATTTTGGGTTTATTGAGGTTGATTCTGATTGGGAAGATGATCTGGCCATGAACGAAGACCTTGAACATTATGGGGTAAAAAGAAAATCTAAGAAATGCTTCCAAAAACTTAAATTTGAAGTAACTAATGAACATAAACTATTCATGGAAGATTTAGGTTTGTTTAAAAAGAAAAAAAGTGAAGACGAACGATTAAGACAAGAGTTGACCGAAATATCACAAGGATTAGAGTCCTTTTTCAATGATATTAATGTTAGTAGTATTGGTAGCAAAGGCCCCAAAAAGGAAAAAATTGATGTAAGCTGGGCTGGTATGGAGTTTCCGAATTCAAAACAGGATCGCCTCTATACTAGAGATGAAATAAAAAATATTAAGTTTAAAATAAAAAACAACACTGGTTCTACACGAAAGGTAGAATATAAGTTGCGTGTTATCTGCCGTAACGAAGAAGTAAAAACTATAGCTACAAGCGTAAAAGAAATTCAAGGGTCGGCAGAAGAAATTTTTGGCCCTTTTAACTTAGTTATTGATTCTCCTTTAGTAAGATTCGAAAAGAATTTTATTAATCTCGAAGTATCATTTGCGGGGAAAACTATAACTAAGGAAATTCCGATTTATTACGATATAACCCCTATAACAACTCCTAGACATAACTTTCTTGTGAAAAATTCCAGCATGACGTTCCCTCATCAAGATTCCAAGAGGATTAACACCAATGAGAGTCTTAAGGATATAAAGTACACTATAGAAAATAACACCATTGAAACTGCGTATATTGCATTCCACTTATCTACTCATAATGTGGAAAAGAGCAATGAATTACTTGAATCGGCTCTAATTAAAAAGGATATTGTCCTAAATCCATATGATAAAATTGAGATCGATTGTCCAGATATCTTTTTTAGTACGGATGCTTATGAATCAGAAGTAGGTAAAGGTAAAATCGAGTTAAGGGCTCGGATAAGCGCTGCAAAAGATTTCCTGAATTACGAGACTGCTGAAGAACTCTCAAAGGGCTCTAAAATTACCGTATATTTTAATCAAGACCCCGATGGTATAGGAAGTACGTTTAGTGATTTTAGAATGCTTATGGATGAAAACGGAAAGCGCTCTGACCTAATTAATGAAGATGGTAATTGGGTTTTTGAAGTTTATGTAAAGCATCCTGCTTATGAAAGAATAGCAGATGATGATGAACATAGAATAGAGTACTTGAATGAAGAGATGTTAAAACAAATGGTCCGAGCTCATATCCAGGAAGGAAATTTTTCTATCCTGAATATCGATGAAGAAGAGACAAAGACAGAGGACGAACTAGAGGAATTACCAGCAGGTGAATTAATACAGAAGATATATCAGACCTTGGACAAACTACAATATAAAAGATTAAAACTTTAAGGGTGTGAAATAAATTGGCCAAACTAATTAAGAAGGTCGATGGTAAGAAGGCATATTTAGGCCTACTCACTCCAGAGGAACTAGAAGAGGCTAATAGAATACAAGAATACCTAGAGGATTTTATCCCTGCATTGGAAGAAAAACTAAACAAAAAGTACAAAAAAAGAGTCGTTGCCTACGCATTTGAATTTGGCACTGAACTGAGAAAACTTGTTGAAAAGTTTGATGTAAAAGGTATTCAAGAGAAAATTTTTTGGGATCAAATTAGAGACTTTGCCTCTATTGATGAAGGGCGACCTAAAGATAGGGGCAATAGAAAAATCTATGACTACTACTATAAACTTTCGTTTTATGACCTTGAAGACATTGAAAATGTTAACTGGGGTGAATGGTCACAGTTATTTGATACAAAAGAGGTAATCAAGGAAGAAAGAATAATCAACTGGTTGGTGGTAAAAGCAAAAGGCAGTAAAATCTTAAGAACACCCTTTAGATTATTTTTGACTGGTGTAAGATTATTCATTAAGGGGAAGGATACCCTGGTGTTTGATGATGAACAACTATTTGGAAAATTTGATATGATATATAATATCACCCAACAATATATTTATTTATATGAGAAAAACTTTACTGAGCAAAACAAGCAGCCTACAGAAGCCAGATTGAAGCAAAAGAAAAAATATCAGGAAAAGTATTTCAAAGATGTATTCTCTATGAAGAAAGAAAATAAAAACTTGAGTTTAGAAGCCGTGTGTGAAGAGGTATTTAATAATGTTTACCTAACTAATAAAAAGAGCTAAATATAGCTCTTTTTATTAGTTAGTATTGCTTAACGTTGTAAATCCGCATTTTCCTGACGAGCCCCCTTAAAGTAATGGGGAGTTTTGCTTTGCATGGTTCCTATTTATTCAAACTGACTCAACTCCCTTCGATAATACGAAGTAACACGATACATTTTTGGCAAATCTTCAATCTCTCCATCAAATTCGTACCATTCCTCTCTATTCGTCAACCAAATATTGTTCCAGGGCTTACCGAAAACATCAAATTCATCTTGTCCCCTTGTTTGATACAAAACGATAATAGCATTTATGTTTTTATATTTTTGACTATAGTCAAACAATGTCTTTATCTGCTGATATGTTCTGACCGATCCTTCTTCTCCCCACAAAATGGCAACTTTTTCTCTCCGCCCTTTTCTCATAACACTTACAATCATTTCGGATAATCGCCCATCATTTTCTACTTCTACCATCTTGATCGGCTTATATTCTTCAAGGGTGTTATACCAATCTAAAATAACAGAACTACGAATATCAGCAGGATAAGGTTCTTCACCCATTAATAAACGTAATACAATATCTACTGTTCTTTCAGAAGAAACGACATAGATAGATAAATTGCTGGGCCAAACTTCGGTAGGAGGTACACAACTTTTCAAAGATGCTACTCGCTTAGAGCGATCCTCAACATCAGCAGCAGATAAACCAAGTGAAGAATCCATAATTGAAAATAACAGTACAACTTCTTCCTCTGATTCTTTTACACTGTCTGCATACTTCATATATCTAGCTATCTTTGATTCAATTACCCTTCTTTGTTGAAAACCGGTATCTACTTCCATACAGATAGTACAATTGTAATTACTGAATAGCCAATCAGGGATAACCAATTCATATGATTTAATTGCACCTCTCTCTTTTTGATTAAACCCCTTACCATCAACTCCACGCGAGTGTGTAAAGTTTGTAAATCCTATTTTCATTCCTTCTAAAAGAATATTGTTAGCTAAAGTAGATGTACCAATATTATGCCTTTTTGGGATTTGGAGTTTATTTATTTGCAAGTGCAAACGTTCAACTTCTTCGGAAGTTAACTTGCCAACTTGCTCCAAAACACGCAGTCCACGTTTAGCCAACTTATAATAATAGCGGTAAATAGAATAGCCACTAGGGCTAATATCCTCCTGCAGCCTAATCAACAAACCAGTGTCTAAAAATCGCTTTAAACGATTTGATATAGCACTCGGACTACGAGTATGACTTGATGTTGCTTGAAAAAAATCGTGAACAGCATTAGCAGTCATGACTCTATGAATGAGTAGTTCTTCAAAAAAGACAAGCTCTTCTGGCTTTAAATCAACCCTTCCTTTACTACCTTTAAAACTTATTATTGTGCCAGCTTCTTTCATTTATTTCATCCTTTCTAAAACTAAAAAACACCCTATCCAGCAGAAAGAAATACAACATTTTAGTTGTACGTCTCTAGTGGACAGGGTGCTCCTGTTAGTTCCTATTTTATTTAAATATTAGTATAGCAAAAAAAGACAAAATTTGCTATTACGTAGTTAAAATTAACTAATAATTATGCTGGATTTGAAGTTATTTATACTTATTGAAGGAAAATCCCTTGAAATAGAGTTGAGTATCTTTATATAGTCTGCCCTATGAAAACACCCTCTACGCCATGACACGTCTGCGTTTAAGGGGATGAATAGAGTTCATACCCTGCTATTCATAGGTAAAGGTGTCTTCATTAGACTATGAATAGGGTAACTAAAAACAATATTTTTTGTTGGATGTTTAGTTACTGCAAATTAGTGATAGTAGCCAAAAAGCGAAAACTAATTGGTGTCCTTTTTAAATGGTGCCAACAAAATTTATGGCACCATTTTTGTTATATTTATTTAGATCTTAATTTTGCTAATATCTCTTCAAGTTCTTTTTCTTTCTGCTCTAGTTCCTCTTTAGAAGATGTTACAGATTCGAAATCCTTTACATTTAAAACATCGAATAATTCACTCTTAAGATCCTCGAATATTGTACTGGCTTCTTCCAGAGTAACATGAAATTTTGATTGAAGTTCTTCGATTGCTTTTTCTTTTATAAACCAATTTGGTAATTTCTCTTTAGATTTTCGAAATAATGAAATCAAATGAGGCAGCATCATCTGATCTTCTGTTGTTGCTGCGACCTGCGCCTCTGCATTCCCTTTGGAAGCGTTTAAGACGGTCGTTATGTAGCCAATTGGATTGTCTATATCAGTTCGATGTTGGATATTTTCCATTACCAAAATGACGTTTTCTTCCCCAAATTTGCTCCAGGAATGGATGATTTCATCTGTCAGACTTACTCCCATTGCCATACCAAGTTTCTTTACTCTTTCTGTAAAGGCATTCGGTTGTTTAAATTCCTTTAGGCTTTCTTCAAATAAGTTTAACTGCTCCTCTTTCTTTTTAGCTGAAGAAATAACGAACTTTATTTTCGAAACCCTTCGTCCCGTCTTAATCTCCTCGATTTGAAACGAGATATCTGTTTTCTTTTTTAGTTCTTTTTGAGCTGGTATTAGTACACGTTGCTTGAAGTTGCCGTATGCAGGATAAATATCTTCTGCTCCGAGCATTTTCCGTAATGTTGTTAGAGGAACGGTACGCTCTTGAATTTTCTCATATTGCTTTAGGAGTTCATAAATACGGATAGCATAAGAGCTTTTTAGTTTAACAACATTTTCAAGTCTATAGCTTGTAAACTCTCTTTTTAGCTCTAACAAATAGGGTCGTAAAAAAGGATCAAATCGAATGTCGATAGTTCCTTCTGTTTCGTTGTATGCGACATAGCTCAGCCAAGCAACCTGGATTACTTTTCTGTTTATTCGCACCTCAAATACCTTTTGCATGAGCTCCTTAGTCGTTTGCCTTAACTCCGTATACTTTGGCGTTCCTTTTAGCCCTAGAAGCTTCGTAAACTCTTTAATCGGCAATGTGTATGTTTTAAAGTCCGAATCTGTGGGTTGTATATTACTGGCTAAACAGAGTATTATTTTTTGTTCTACTACTCCTAGCTTATAACTAGCTTCAATAAGCATATTCGATTTCGTAACGAGCTTATTGTTGCTGGCCTCGACTACTTCTGCCTGTAACAATCAAAATCCCCCCTTCTTTT
>JAEWIG010000316.1 GCA_023387295.1 Bacillota bacterium
TTTAAGAAAATTTACTGCCAACAACTAAGGTAATAGAAAAATTTTCACGCAAAAATAGAGAAAGGTTAATTTGAGTACGCTCAAATTAACCTTTCTCACTATTTGTAGCTAGTTATGTCCCAGCCTCGCATAAAGAATTTTTATTATTTCCGCTGTCTACTTGACAGGGAGCAGTTCACTAGTTATGAGGGCCTTTTAGGTGAGAAAAATAATGGGAGAAGGCCTTCAAAAGGGTAATGAAGGACTTTTTTACACCAAACCCATATAAAACGTCATTCATGTTAACAAAAATACTAGTTTTTCTAAATTTACTTTGCTTATTTAATCCCCTATACTAGCAAATATAAAAAATAAATATGAAGGAGCTTTATATGGAAAATTTTGCACGGATATTTCAAGGAACAGCTTTTTCTAGCAAGTCAGCAAAGGAAATTCAAATATTTGAGAACTATCTTTTCTGCATTAATGCCGATGGAATGATTGAAAAAATGGTTTCTCCAGAGGATGCGGAGTATCAGACCCTGTTAAATCGTTATCAGGATAAAGAGATTTTCCATCGTTTAGAAGAAGGGCAATATTTCTTACCAGGGTTTGTTGATTTACATGTTCATGCTCCACAATGGGCTCAATCTGGAACGGCATTAGATATTCCACTATACGATTGGTTAAACACATATACGTTTCCGATTGAAGCAAAATTTTCAGATTTAGCGTTTGCTAAAGATGTCTATGAGGATGTCGTAAGCACTTTATTGGCGAATGGAACGACGACAGCACTGTATTTCGCAACGGTCCATAAAGAAGCTAGCTTGTTATTAGCCGAAATTTGTGCTGAAAAAGGACAACGTGGTCTAGTTGGGAAGGTTGTCATGGATGACCCGGAGCAAACCCCTGAATATTATCGTGATGAAAATTCTAAAGCAGCATTAGCTGATACAGAGGAATTTATTATAGCTGTAAAAAATTTGGCTAAATCTACGAAACAAGGCGTATATCCAGTTGTAACACCACGCTTTATTCCAAGTTGTACGGACGATGCTCTAAAAGGATTGGGAGAATTAGCGGCTAAATATGATGCTTATGTTCAATCTCATTGTAGTGAAAGTGACTGGGCACATCAGTATGTAAAGGATCGTTTCAATAAAAACGATGCCTTTGCTTTGCACGATTTTGGCTTGTTAAGAGAAAAATCAGTCATGGCACATTGTAATTTTCTTGATGAGGATGATGCCTCTTTGTTTGCTGAAACAGGAACAGCCATTAGTCATTGTCCAATTTCAAATGCATATTTTGCAAACAGTGTACTTCCTCTGGCTCATTTTCATGAAAAAGGGGTCGAAATTGGCTTAGGTTCCGATATTTCTGGTGGCTTTTCACCAAGTCTTTTCGATAACGTGAGACAAGCGGTTATTTCATCTAGAATGTTGGAAGACGGGGTCAATCCTTCCCTTCCTGCTGAAAAACGAGGTGTGGCAAATTCCCGCATCACTATAAATGAAGCCTTTTATTTCGCTACTGCTGGTGGTGGAGAAAGCTTAAGTCTACCGATTGGTCGTTTGGAAGAAAATTATACTTGGGATGTTCAAATAATCGATACAACTGTTTCATCTTCAAAACTACCTATTTTTGATAAAAATGAAAGCTTACATGATATTTTTCAAAAGATCATGTACTTGACTAGACCAGAAAATATTCGTGAGGTTTGGGTACAAGGTGAAAAGGTCCATTTTCGAAAATAGTTTACAAAGAATCTACTTGCATTCGAAGCCAATAAATTGAATTCCACTAGATTCATTCGGTAAGATAAGCTTTAGGAACATCATTTACAATAGGGGAGTGGAAGGTATGTATCGCAAAGTAGAGGATTTTATTGAGGATTGGGTTATTTCGTCAGAAGGTACATTAAGGGTAATGAAGGCAATAACCAATGAAAAGTTAGATCAATCAATCGTCGAGGGACATAATTCTCTTGGTTGGCTAGCTTGGCATCTAGTAGGTGCAGCTGGTGCATTTGGTCATTTTGCAGGCATGCAAATCCCGGGTCCTGGACGTGATCAAGCAGCTCCTTCGGATGTAAAGGAAATTATTGAAGCTTATGAAAGAACCATTGAGGCATATAAGACTGAGGCAGCGAAGCTAACAGATGAAGCGTTACTTGAAGAAGTATCTGGATTTGGAGGTCCAATTGCACGTGGGAAGTTATTACGTGCTTTAATTGACCATCAAACACATCATCGTGGTCAAATGACGGTTTTATTACGTCAAGCGGGGTTAACAGTACCTGGTGTCATCGGACCAACGAAAGAAATGCAATAAATCCAGTGCATCCTAATGATTATTCATTAGGATGTTTTTTTTTATAAAGAAACAAATTATCTTGTCATTCGTATATGCTATAAGAAATAATATGAAGGATAAAAGAGAGTATAAAGGGGAAATACAGATGAATCCTATGGATATAATGGCGATAGGTTTTCCTACTGTTATTGTCATAATCGTTATAATTAGTTTTTATAAGGTATTTGTAAAGAAAAAAAGCGTCACTCCTTTCTTCACTCCATTTGATGAAATAATGGGTCAGTCTGAAGTGAAATTTCACGAGGAACAAGAGATTCTGGCAGAAGATGAAGACCAAGGAGAGGGAAAAAACAAGAAAAAATGAAGGTTGATTTTTATTAAGCTAGGTATTAACAATCGCCATTATTTAGATCTTTAGTGCATAAGAAATCTTCTTTTTTAAAAAGATAAGTAAGGAATGACTTTGATACATAAGAAGGAGGATTCTGTTTTGAAGAAGAAGGATAATGAAAACGATATTATGAGTAATGAATGGAGTACAAACGCATCTGCTAGCGATGAAGAGTCATTTGAAATTGAAATGACACAGGACGAAGCGGGAAAAAAATCCATGATCAATAAAAAATTAATAGAAGGAAATAAATAAAAATGAAACGGGTTGGCCTTCCATTTTGCGGAAACCAACCCGTTTTTATTAGGCTTATTAATGAGTGTTTCTCATTTTATAAAAGGACATAATCGTTAAATTCAAACGATGTGTATATTTAAATTAATTTTATTTATATTTTTAGTTATAATTATTAATAAAATTAATTTAAATATTGATTTTATTAAGTTTTGGTTTTATAATAATGTCAAATCAAAGAAAGGGACTTTTTTATGACCTATACTACTTTAACGAATTGTCCGGTTTGCAATCATATGCTTCATATTACGAAGCTAAACTGTTCACATTGTCATACTACAATTGAAAATAAATTTCAGTTATCAAGAATTGCTTCTCTCTCTCCAGAACAACTGGAATTTGTCGAAACATTTCTCCTATGTAGAGGAAATATTAAGGAAGTAGAAAAAGAATTAGGTATTTCTTATCCAACTGTACGCGCAAGATTAAATGATGTGATCTCAGCTCTTGGTTACGATACTGAACCGCTAAAGAAAAACGATCGAAATGAGAAAAAAATTGTTTCAATGCTTGAAAATGGTGAAATATCTCCTGAGGAAGCAATAAAATTATTAAAAAATGAATAGGGTGACTAAAAATGAAGGAAGAAATTGCGAAAGTATTAACAATGGTCCAAGAAGGAAAAATTGATTCTGAAAAAGCAGCTGAATTAATAGAAGTGTTAAAAGAAAAAGACTCTCCAAAAGTAATGAATTCTTCTTATTTGGACAAAACATTAAAAATCCGAGTTAAATCAGAACAGAATGATAATGTAACGGTAAATTTACCAATTAAGCTTGTGAAAGCTGTATTAAAAGCAGGTCATGGAATTGCTTCAAATGTCCCACAGGCAAAAGAATATGTAAAAGATCTGGATATTGATTTATTAATCGATGCGATTGAGAATGAACTAGATGGCAAAATTGTTGATATTCAGTCCGCCAATGGTGATACTGTCGCTGTTTTTATCGAATAGGTCTCCGATGATAAAAGTTAAAGTTCAAACAAATAATAAACGTCGGTTTACCATTCTAATCCCCTATGTTTTTCTACACATTTTTCGTTCACTTATTACTTCCGAATTTATATGGAAGCAAATAAATAAGCAAATCAGTCAGCATACGAAGAATAAGGATAATCTAAATATATCGCTAGATTCAAAGATAATGAAGCATTTTTTAAATCCTGTAATTGATGAATTAAAAAATCACAAAGGGCTTGTCATTGTCGATGTTCAATTACAAGACGGAACAAAAGTCATGGTGAAAACGTAAAGAGCGGGTAGGCATTCCATAAGGGGGAAGACTAACCCGCTTTTTTTATACAGATTAATATAAGTGCTTAAAAACCTCTTTAGCAATCTCCTCATAGCCTTTAGAATTCGGATGAACAAGATCCTTTGATAGAAGCTTACTGTCATTAGCCATTGGGTGATCCCAAAAATCAATCTGGACTAATGAATACTTATTGCTTAGTAATTGAATGATTTCGTTTGCTTCCAATAGCTGTGTCTTTAATACATCCTTTTGTTCAGGAGGTAAAGGCAATCGATTTGAGAAATCAGGGAGGTTGGCAATAATGATTTTTGCCCCTAAATTGGTTAACGTTTCTAGCATATCTTCCATTTCTTTTTTATATACTGTGGCATTCCAATGACCTTTTAATATATCGTTAGCTCCTGCAATTAGACTGACTAAATCTGGTTTTAGCTCGATTGCTGCTTCCAATTGAGTTACGCGAATTTCCTTTGCTAATAATCCTCGTTTAGCCAAGTTCGTGTAAGTTAAATGAGGTTCATGCAGCTGTGCAAAATGCTCGACCCAGCTCTTTAAAGCCACTCCTTCAACTTCATCGCCAATTCCTTCTGTTAAGCTATCTCCTATTGCAACGAAATGCTTCCACATATCACGACATCCTTCACTGAATTTTCTGTAATTATATCACGAATATAGAAGATGAGTATTTTAAAAAGATGTAAGATGGTTAAATAAGATAAAATGTACAAAAAATTAGAATAGTATTTTTTCAATCAAATCATGTATATTTATAGGTGTAAGAATGTTGGAGATTGAATAGTAAAAAAGCTTATGTCGGCAAAGAGAATATGTTTAGAAAGTGGATGAAACATTTTATGGATAAATTTATCTCTATTTTAGAAAAGGAATTAGTTGTAGCGCTTGGTTGCACAGAGCCCGTTGCTATCGCATTGGCAGCTGCTACGGCAAAGGCTCATGTAGATGGGATCATTCAAGAAGTAATCGTATTGGCTAGTGGAAATATTATTAAAAATGCTAAATCAGTTGGAATACCTGGAATGACGGGAAAGGGTCTTGATTTCTCAGCAGCCATAGGAGTTGTTGCAGGAAACCATGAGCGAAAGCTAGAGGTTTTGGAAGGACTAACGAAGGATGATGAAAGCTTAGCTTTTAAGTTAATAGAAGAGGGAAAAGTGAAGGCTAGTCAGGCTGATACGCCGAAGAGACTATATATTGAAGTAATTGTCCAAACAGATAGGCAAAATGCTAGAGTTGTCATTTCAGAAAATCATAGTAATATCACGTTAATTGAAGTGGATGGGCACGTTGTTTTTCAAGGCGGCTGTGAAAATATCGGTATTCAAACAGCGGAGGAAGAGTTAAGCAACGTTTCGATTGATGAAATTTATGATTGGGTTCACCATGTCGATGTAAAAGACTTAGCACTTGTGAAAAAGAGTATTGAACTAAATCGAGTTATTGGTATAGAAGGTCTATCTGGTAACTATGGGTTAAATGTTGGAAAAACAATTCAAGAGAATATAGAAAAGGGAATATTATCGGATGATTTAGCTACTGCTGCTATGTCACTGGCAGCTGCAGGATCAGATGCTCGTATGGCAGGGTCGGTACTACCTGTAATGGCTAACACCGGAAGTGGCAATCAAGGGATTGCCGTTACATTACCTGTCGTAGCTGCGGCTGAAAAGCTTCAAGTATCAGAGGAAAAAATGATTCGAGCTGTGGCGTTAAGTCATCTAGTAACCATTCATATAAAATCAAAGTTTGGCAGGCTTTCAGCGTTATGCGGAGTAACGGCTGCGGGAATGGGTGCTAGTGCGGCTATCGTCTATTTGCTCGATGGGACTCTTCAGCAATTCAAGGCTGCTATTCAAAATACAATTGGCAATGTTTCTGGAATGATTTGTGATGGAGCAAAGGCCGGTTGTGCAATGAAGGTATCCACTTGTTCAAATGTCGCGGTGCAATCTGCTCTACTAGCGATGAATCATCAAGAAATTCAATCAACGGATGGTTTTATTCATTATGATGTAGAAAAAAGTATCGAAGCCTTCTGTACGCTTGGGAACGAAGGAACGAGAGTAACGGACGAATGGATCTTAAAATTAATGATGGAAAAATAATTAGAGTTTATTCGTGATAGGGGTAATGACTTGAATAACTATCGCAATATCTTATTTTCCTTTTTCTTTTCGGAATTTAGTGCAACCGTCTACTTTATTACCATTACATGGATTCTATATGAGCAAACGAATAATGCTGTGTACACAGGGGTTCTTGTAAGTGTTGGCTTTTTGCCTGGTTTGTTCTTGAATCTATTATTTGGTGTTTTTGTCGATCGGTTTAATCGTAGGAAGCTCGCCATTATTGCTTTAGCAATAGGTGTCTTAGCTATGATGACTTTATTATTGGGAAGTATTTTCTATGGATATTTACCTTTATTGATTATTGTTGTGCATATGATTGTACAAATTTCAGGTTCGCTTTTCCGTCCTGCCGTACAAGCTTTATTAGCAGAAATTTTTCCGAAAGAGGATTTGCCAAAGGTTTTCTCGAAAACATCTTCATTCTCGATTATCGGAGGGATTGTTGGGGCTAGTATTGGCGGGGGGATATTAGCTCTAACAAATGGTCATGTGACATTATTGATTGCAGTAGTTAGCTATATGATTGCCATAGTAGGATTGTTGATAATTTCATATGAACCCAAAAAATCAGAAATAGGAAATCGGGAAAGAAATTCAATTTTAAAAGACTTAAAAAATGGTTTCCAATATTTAAACGATAACCGCTTTTTATTGTTTTTGTTTATCGTTATGTTCAATGGCCAATTAGTTTTTCACACAAGTCTTGGCTTTTTATCAGTATATACACTTGAGTACCTTAATCAATCGGAAGCGACATATGGCCTGCTCGATGTATGCTTTTCATTAGGTGGTGTGTTAGCAGCGATTTATGGTTCTTTATGGTGGGCAAAAACCAAAAATAAATTTGCTGTCTATTCATTAATCATTACAATGATTGGATTAGGTACTCTCGGCTACTCGCGCTATGTATGGGTTTCATTCATCGGTATATTTCTCGTTGGTTTAGGTACAACTTGGGTGCGCGTGTTAATGCAGGCTGTCCAGCAGATGGCGACAGAAAAAGCGTATCATGGGAGAATGGCAAGCTTTAGAATGATTTGTAATCAAGGTGCCGTTGTCCTTTCGGGACCAATATTAGGTTGGATTGCGGCAAGTTATGGAGCTAATACTGTATATATTTCTCTTATGATTCCAATGGGGATTTGTATTCTTTTTGCTGCTTATTTATCTAAAAATAAACGATTTAAACAACTAACCTATAAATAAAAAAACGGGGCTGTCTTTGTAACAATCCCCGTTTTCGCTTCTTAATAAAAAATAAAAGTCAGTTTAGTAATATACAAACTAATGTTGTCTCGAAGCCACTACAATCAACGCTTGCGAATTAGGTGAATAGCTTTCTTTAATAAAACTGCCATACATTTGAATTTCTTGAAAACCTGTCTTTTTGAGTGAAGGAATCAATTGTAGTGAAGTAATTGGATACAATGGAACTGTGCTTACTAATGATTCTTTATCAGTCGTTAAGGTTGTTGTAAAAAGGATGTTTTCTTCTTTCTTTGCGTACTGTCTAGTGAACACGAAATTCTCCTTTTTTATCACTGGAAAAGAAAAATGATCATTAGTCATAACATTATCATAATTTACTAGCTGTAGAATGAGCTTTCCATTCTGATTCAATTTTTTTAAGCAATTATCTAGAAAACTCTCTAGTTCCTCTAAGTTCTGTAGATGAGCAAGTGTATTCCCAATACAATATATCCCATCAAACGTCTCCTGTAGCTGCTCTATCTGTTCCATTGATTTTGTATGGATAGATAAGGGAGTTCCACTTGCAGCAGCTTTTAAACGAATATGCTCCGCCATTGTTTCCTCAGGCTCGATAGCTGTTACTTTGCATCCCTTTTCCGCAAGTGCTATCGCCATACTTCCTGTCCCAGCACCAATATCTAGCAGAGGTTCTCCTTTATTGAAATAGGAAGATAGAAAGGATAAGGCATTATGATTTAAAGGAAAAATGAAATCGTAATAAGGTGATAATACTTTATAAAAAGACATGATTAGAGCCCCTCTCTTGTATATCACATAGACTATTTGCTGATATATGTAATTCTACTATGAATATTTTCTTTTCTCCATAATGGTGGGGTATATTTCCATTACCTTAACATAAAATTTCCGTGTATTTTTTCCATTTCTAAAAAACATATGCTACACTAAATGTAACAATAGATAGAAGGGATGATGGGTGACCGATGAAGAACTAATCTTGTTAACTTCATTCAGCAAAATTTTCATGCTTATCGAAGTAATGAAATGAATGTTTGTAGTATCCAATCGATTGGATGAAATCATAGCTGAATTAAGTTAAGCCTCCGGCGGATGCCACAGATTTTTAAAGGAAATTATCGGGCTAGCCCGATAAAATCTGGGCGCAAATACGCCAAGGCGAATTTGATCGTTTGAAATGCATATTTCAAATTATTAAAAATAGGATTAGTCTGCCCATTTTCTGAATAAAATGTAAAGCTATTTATTAATAAGGCTCTTTTAAAGGACGATGTTGATTTGTACACCTGAAGCGGAAATCAACAGTCATGTTTAACAGAGCCATTAATAAAATATAGCTTCTTTGTGCCACCTGAAAAAACGCGACTGATCCTTCCAAAAACAATTGGGAGGATTTTTTCTTCCCAAAAAGTGAGGGATAGATTGTATGAGGGAACTATTAAGATTACAAAATGTCAGCTATGAGATAAAGGAAAGTACGATATTTAAAGATTTAAATACTATTGTGAAGCAAGGAGAGATTATCGGGATCATTGGCAAAAATGGTGCAGGGAAATCTACCTTGTTACAGTTAATGAAAGGGAAAATCGTACCGACAACTGGACAATTGGTTTGGAATGAAATGGATGTAGAGATTGAATGTGTAGAACAAGAGGAAGAAGTGTTTGCCCTTGGGGATGAGGTGACTTCAGATGAGGTTGATTTACTTTCTAAATGGAGAGTACCGAATATAGCCTATTCTGAATTGAGCGGCGGAGAAAAGCTTAAAATGCGCCTGGCACAAGGATTCGCTAAGGGAGCACAGCTTTTATTATTAGATGAGCCGACAAATCACCTGGATGAACAAAGTACAGAACTTCTCGTCGAGCAGATAAGGGACTATAGTGGAACAATTATCGTTGTGTCTCATGATCGTCATTTTTTAGATGCGGTTACAACGAAAATTTGGTCGATTGAAAATAATAAACTCATCGAGCATAAAGGAAATTATACAAGTTATATGAAAGCACGCGAAGAGAAAAAACAATCCCAGCAGCGTGAATATGAAAAGCAACAGAAAAATATCGAGCGAATTGAAGCACAGATGAATGAACTTACTTCTTGGTCACATAAAGCTCATGCACAATCGACAAAGAAGGAAGGCATGAAAGAGTATTATCGTGTGAAGGCAAAAAGAATGGACGCTCAAGTAAAATCAAAACGAAAACGTCTTGAGAAGGAGCTCGAAAAAACGAAGGTTGAACGGGTCGAACAAGATTATTCGGTACGATTTTCGATTCAGGCAAATAAAAGGGTGGGAAAGCGTTTTTTAGAAGTGAAGAATGTAAGGAAGGCTTTTGGTGATCGATTATTGTTTGATCATGTCCATTTTACGA
Organism: Bacillota bacterium; assembly: GCA_023387295.1. Taxonomy (GTDB): domain Bacteria; phylum Bacillota; class Bacilli; order Bacillales; family Cytobacillaceae; genus Cytobacillus. The sequence goes on from JAEWIG010000316.1 coordinate 9,992, forward strand.
TTCAGCATGGTGAGAAGATTGCGCTAGTTGGTCCAAATGGTTGTGGCAAATCAACTTTATTAAAAATCATCATGGGTCAGGAAAAAGGAGAAGGTGAAGTGTGGCTATCCCCGTCAGCGAATATCGGTTATTTAACGCAAGAAGTGTTTGATTTACCGCTGGAAAAAATTCCTGAGCAATTATTTTATCGAGAAACGTTTGAAGAAAGAGGAAAAGTCCAAAATTTAATGAAGCACTTAGGGTTTACGGCCTCACAATGGACAGAACCCATTCAGAATATGAGTATGGGCGAGCGGGTAAAGTGTAAGTTAATGGTTTATATTTTGGAAGAAAAGGACGTACTTATTCTAGATGAACCAACCAATCATCTTGATTTACCATCTCGTGAACAGCTGGAAGAAACATTAGCCGACTATAACGGGACACTTCTTGTCGTCTCGCATGATCGGTATTTTCTTGAAAAAATAACGACAGATAAACTTATTTTTTCTAACGGAACAATAAAAAAACAACTGAAGGAAGTATCCCAAGAAAGAGACAATCTTGCTGAATTGTTACTAAAGCTTGAAACAGAGAGGCAGGAGGTTTTAGGGAAGCTTAGTTTTTTAACTTCAAAGGATGAAGGATATGCTGAACTAGATAAGAAATTCACAGAGCTAACGAGACAAATAAATGACCTCCGTAAGTAACTTTGCTCATTAGCTAATAACACTTGAAAAAAATTATCGAACATATTAAACTAATAGTAATATTTAGGAAAAGGAGGTGGGGAAGAGATGAATCAAACTGTTTTAAAGCGCGGATTTTGGATGGAATTCCTTTACATTTACCGTGCGATTTTTTCTGCAATCGCTGCTAACGGGATAAGTATGCCCTTTTTTAGCAATTGCATAGCAAAAATCAAGCAGTGAACTCATCTCTAACCCACATGTTACATGTACGGATTTAGGAGGGCTTTTCATGCTCTCTTTTTTATTGGAATAAAGATGACTATCGCTATTCAGTGGTTTATTCCCTAATAGTGATCGTCATTCCTATTCATTCGTGCAAGCCATGGGAAGAAGTGTCTTCCTATGGCTTTTTTCGTGTAAAACTAAATCGTCGTCGGCTTCATTGAACAAGCCTTGATGTACGAAGTAATCACCAGCGCAGTGAAATGAAGCTGACGACATTTACATTCTGGGTTATATGCAGAAGTTCATATTGGTTTTTATTCGTTAAAAGATAAATGGCTTAGTTAGTTAACCAATAAGGAGGAAACACAAATGATTGCATGTAGCGTTAATCATATCGGAAAAATATACGGTGGGAATGTAATTTTTGAAAATATCTCTCTTGAAATTCATGAGAAGGATCGAGTCGGGTTAGTAGGTAGAAATGGGAGCGGGAAAACGACTTTGTTTCGATTATTGGCAGGATCAGAAG
>JAEWIG010000405.1 GCA_023387295.1 Bacillota bacterium
GAATACGCGTTCAGTTGAAGCGGAATTTGCAGCTACAATCATCTTCTTCTTTCGAAAATCTTCTAAATCCGTTTCTTCCACTTCGGACTTATTTATTGTGATAAAATACTGCCCCTTCTCAGCGTCTTTCAAATAGTTATCTACATAATTAACAACTTTAGCCTTTGCCCCTGGATTAGGCTTACAATAAGAACCATCGTGAATTAACAAATCACACCCTGTATTATTATCAATTCGATTAAGAAACAGGGCTAGGTCAAACATGTTTATTTTCATATATAAACGACCATGTGAATTCTCATCAGCAATTTGGCAGCAAATTTTTATACGTCCAGTACTTGATCTCTTCTTTACGTCATTCTCGTAGCTGTAATTTAGAACTCCATCTTCACCATATGCAGCTTGAACAAGGTTTTGGAAATGCGTTTCAATATTTTCAATATTTTCACTATACTGATTATATTCGGCTTCATACTCAATAGTCTTTTCAAGAATTTCTTTACCTTTTTCATTTGATTGTTTGGTCAAATCATTAATTTCATTATATTTTTCAATTTTCATTTTCACATCAGCTAATCTCAAATATTCTATATTAAGTTGTTCGTTAATATTATGTATATCGTCAACAATCTGAGTATTCTGGAAGATCCTTGTACTAAGTGTTATTATTTCTTTAATTTCTTGTTTTTGCATCTGTAAATGCTCTGCTTCTTTCTCTAGTTCTTTGATACGTTCCTTAAAATAATCCCCTCTATTTTCAAGCATAAAGCCAAAAAAGCTTTCCATCTGTTCATAATTTTGCGATAAATCTTCCGGAAAATAATTAAGCAATGCTTTTTTATGATGATAGATTTCGTATCAAGCAATAATGCAATTCTTGATAATACAACTTTCTTTTCCATTTCATCACCCCCTATATCTTCCCAAGAATATCAAGTTTCTTTCCGTCCTGTCCCGTCTGTACTTTCTCATAGTTTACTTTTACACCATCATCTAAATCAATGTCAATCCGGCTAAGTGCGAGATGGGCTATTTTTTCATCATATTCTTTTGTTTCTTTTAATTGCTTAACTAGCTTTTCTTTTCTCTTCTCTGCTTGAGCAACTTCTTTAGAATTAGATGAATTATCAACCATTTCCTGCATTCGTTCTATTTCATTCATATAAATTTTTTGCATTTTATGCAAATAATCAACACAACAATTCCTGTTGTATCCTCAGTATAGCGGTGCATATAAACAAGCGCCTTAAAACCATCATTTTTACCACTATCATAAAGCCAATAAATCGGACGCTTTTGATATGTTTTCAAATGATCCTTGTAGAAGTCCTTCAGAAAGTAATTTCGGATAATTTCTCTTGAGGTATTTCCTTTATTGCCAAGAGCACTTGCAATAAAAGCAAGATTATCTTCCAAGGTTTCTTTTCCATAGACCATCTTTACAAATTCAACAAATAATCCCAGTATGTCATCCTCAAAGTACTCTTCGTCAGAAATAGGAATAACATTATCTTTATCTGGAACAAAATCACCATATTTGCCATCGTCCCATTCACCTCCTGCATATATGAGTCCTTCAACATTAAGTGAATATCGCCCAAACATACAACCTACTGCATAAGATATAAAACTCTTTATATCCTTTTGTAAGTCAGCTTGATAAATTGTTATATCTTTATCTTCTACTTCTGGACCTAATTCGTTCTGCAAGCCATAAATATCAATAAATATACGATTTATTTCTTCTTCGTTTTTTTTGAGTTGACAAAAGCGTTTTTCACATTCTCTTTTCCACTTTTCAAATGCATTTTTTAAATTTGATGAATCTATAAATGGGTGTTTTGTAAATTCCCAGGATGATTCGAAAGCATTCCAATCCATTTTAGAAATCACTTCACTATTAGCAACTAAATCAATTGTGTCAGAAATATATTTCTCTGATAATATGATCGGAAGCTTGGATATATCTCCTTGATTATAATTCAACCCTTCGTTAAAAAAACCTAAGTATTTTTGTGCAAGCTTAGAATTTAAGAACCCAACTATATAATATAAAACTGCTCTTTCTGCAAAAATAGCCATTCCAGCATTCGAAAACAAAAAACCTTTTGGAAATAATCTGACAGAAAATGAACTACTTGATATTGCAGACCAAGTAGCACCATTTCTAAAATAGTAATCTCTATTTTGTGGCCTGGCTCCCTTTTTTCCAGCCTTATTAATATGGTTAATCACGTAAATCCCATCATCCTTCCAGTTAACTACCTCGTCATTGTTCCCGTACCATTTTCTAAATTCTCCACCATTATTATATGGAAACCATACACTTTTTTCTTTCATAATCACATTATTTAAACATAAGTTTTCAGTTGAACATTCAAACCATTTTCTTACAAATAAATCTACATCACCTGTTTGTAATCCAACTTTAGGGCTACACATGTCAGCTAGAGATTTACCATCTTGAAATGAATTTACAGCAGCTTTGCTTGCCCAAAAGGAAAGTGGACTTCCTGTAATAAAACAAAATTCTTCTATATTTTTTAGATAAACAAAGTATAAATTTCTAATTATCTTTTTATAT
>JAEWIG010000406.1 GCA_023387295.1 Bacillota bacterium
CGCTTACATTAGGAGCGGAATTTTTTAATGGTTTATTCTTCCCTTGTATACAAATTGGGATAAATACATTGATTCTACAAAATACGCAGTCTGAGTTTATTGGAAGAGTAAATGGAACGCTAAGCCCACTCTTTACAGGCTCAATGGTATTAACGATGAGTATGGCTGGTATTTTAAAGGAAGCATTCTCAATCGTTGTGATGTTTGAACTAGCTGCCATCATCTTTGTATTTGGTCTTATTGCGATATTGCCACTATACAATATGAAAGCTCCAAACAAGGGAGCGGAAATGTTAGCAAAAGAATAAATGATGAAGGGACAGACTTAATGATAACAAGTCTGTCCCTTTTTTAATTCATGTCCTTTATTAATATTTTTGTTATGGTTTACTTGGTCAGGAAATACTCTTAAATTCTCGCTTTTCGAAACCCGTCAATCGCTGAAATTATGGAGGCGATGATCGCAATGGCAATGGATATATTAATTATTTTGCTGATGGCATCATTTACCTCAATCGTTGTTAAACTGAAAACTTCAGTTATATAGGTAATGAAGGATGGAGCTAGGATATTAGGATTAGTGATAATGACAATAAATACGATTGAAGAAATGAGAAGATATATCGTATTTAGAATAGCTACATTTTTCGTCCAGTGGCCAGATACCCATTTGAAAATGGCTAAAGCAATTTCAATTCCAATAAAGATAATGACGAGAGGCCAGTAGGATAGCAATACATCTTGATTAAAAATGGGAGTCACTAGTTCAAGCCCTTCTAGTCCAGAACTTGATTCATAAACACCGATCGTATGCATGGCGTTGAAGTATACTGTGGCCCAAATAGCAGTCCATAGTAAGCTGAAGAATATTTCTGATTTGGAAATGATTTTTTTCTTTGGTATGAAAGAGATGCTCTTTAAATCTTCTGGTTTCCATTTTTCACCTGTGGTCGTCATTGTTTCGGGAGAGACACCTGTACGCTCTAAAATAAAGAAAACGAGTGTTACCCAAAAGAAAACCTGAACGATAATACTTACTGTTGTTTCAATCGCTCTACCAAAAATACTAATAATAAAAGGGATGGTTCCATTCGATTCTGAGAAGCTAAAAAACTCTCCAATAAAGAAAAGAACTAAAATAACAATGATAGAAATGGAAAGTACCATTTTTAAAGTAGCTACATATTTATCAAAAAAAGCTGGTCCGATTAAATAGGCAGGTTTATCACGATATTTATTAGCCAGTGAAACGGGATCACCGAGCTTAGATAGTGCGTTTTTTACATCAGCCTCGGAGTAATCATCTGGAAGCATATCTTCAATGGTTGATTGAAGCTCCATTGCAATATCTTTTCTAGTTTTCTCAGGAAGTCTCCTTGTCACTTCCTGTATATAGATTTCAATTAAATCCATCTGTCTCCCCACCTTCTAACAATTGATACAGCTCCTTTGACATCTTTCCCCATTCTGATTTCAATTCTATAAAAATTTCCTTACCAAATTCACTTAGTACATAATACTTTCGTGGCCTGCTCTCTGAAGTGTCCCAGCTACTTGTCACTAACTCCTGTTTTTCTAAGCGTCGCAGAAGAGGATATAGTGTACTCTGATCAATGACAATACCGGACTGCTCTAGTCGCTGCACTAACGAATATCCATATTGGGGTGTGTGCAATTGACTGAGCACAGCCAATGTTAATGCTCCTCTTCTCAACTCTGTTGTCAATGAACTTAGTAATTGATTCATTTTTACACCTCATCATCTTTATACTGTATATAATACAGTATTAGAAATTTAATAGCAATATATGTAATCAAGTATAATTAGTTTCCTAATAACGATAAAAAACAACCATAAGCATCTTCACATATCTCAGAATGTAAATGTCGTCGGATTCATTTCACTGCACTGGTGATTACTTCGTCATAAAGGCTTGTTCAAGTAAATCGACCGACAATTTAGGTTTACATATAAAAAAAGACCATTATTTTTATCAAAATAAATGGTCTTAGCACAATGGCTATTCAAATTTCCGTAACAGGCGAAGTCTCTTTTTCTTTTTTAAGCGAAAGGATAACGATTGTACTTAAAATGAAAAATGTCCCAAACCATTCGGCAAATCCAAAAGTGACATTAAGCCATATGATTGCGATGAATGCTGCTGTTAATGGCTCCGCACAAGCGATTAAGCTAGCTTCTGAGGCCCCGATATATTTCAAGCTCTCCAAGTAGCAGTAAAAGGCTATAATCGTTCCGAATGCAACAATAAATAGAACGCCCATGAAAGAAGCAAGGGACCACTGACCTTCAAAAACCCATGGGGGATGAATGAAGCTAAAACATATACCACCGATTAACATTCCCCAGCCGACTACAATAGTCGAGCCCCATCTAGCAAGAAGTTTAATAGGATGCAAGGTGTAGAATGCTAGAGCAATAGCTGATGCAAGCCCCCAAAACAAGGCCCACCCAGAAATAGACAACGTGTGAATGCTTCCTTGTGTAACGAGCAGAAAAGTCCCAGAAACAGCTAAGACCAATGCTAAACCTTCTCTGATTGTTGGCAATCGCTTTAACCGAAATGCCGCATAGCACATTATCAGGACAGGTGCTAAATATTGCAGGATCGTAGCCGTTGCGGCATTTCCATGTTTAATCGCTGCGAAAAAGGTGTATTGGACGGCTAGCATTCCAAGAATCCCGAAGATAATAATACTAATAAGATCATACTTGTTTTGCAAAATTCCCCAAACATTATGTTTGTCGTTTTTATAAGCTAGAGCTAATAAGAGAACTCCTGAAAGCAATAGCCTTACAACAACGAGCCATTCTGGACTAAATCCTTGCTGTTGAAAAAGAAATTGGGCCACTGTTCCAGAAACACCCCATAATATAGCGGCAATTAGGACGAGAGCAATCCCCTTTTTTCTAGTATTCATATTTTTCCCCATAAACATGCCCTCACAGTCTTGAATTAATCGAATTTTAGAAATATAGATATCGTACAGTGATTTACACATTTAGTCAATAATAGGAGTAGTTTAGAATTTTTTCACTCTACATTTTTACAATTTGAAATATAGGTGTTTTTTCTTGACTAATAAAAAAAATGGGAGTAAATTAATGATATTATTTTTGAACAGTTCCAAAATGAACAATCCAACAATGAACGGAGTGAAGATAAGTGCAGGATGAAACAAAAGCTTTTAATCGCTCGTCACAGCTTTTTAGGTCTATTTGGCGCTTCAATCAAAGCATGAGAATATATGCCAAAAAAACGGCTCTAGAAAATGATCTAACTGTCCCACAATATGCTTTGTTGATGATGCTTGCACCGAAAAAGGAAATGACCCAAAAAGAGATTGGACAAATCATGAAGTTTCCGAAGAGTACGTTAAGCCAGACAGTAGATGGTCTCGTACAGGCTGATATTATTATGCGACATCCCGTCAAGGATAATCGACGTGAAATGCAATTAATTCTTACGGATAAGGGAAAGAAGCTTTATGAAAAGCTAAGGGAACATGAAGGAAGTATTCATCAAGATCTGGAAGATGCCATTGATAACTTAAGTGATAATCAATTTGAGGAGATGCTTGCTACGCTTTCGCAAATTGCAACTTTTTTAGCAATAAAGTCTGAAGAGCGGGGAGATAACATAAAATGCTAAAGTTGTTGAAAAATTTATCTGTTTATAAATGGATCATTATTTCGGTATTTGGATTTATTTTTATCCAATCAATGGCGGATCTTTATTTACCAACACTCATGGCTGACATCATTGACAAGGGAGTAGTTGTCGGTGATACAACATATATCTGGAAAATAGGCGGTCTCATGCTAGTCGTAGCTGCATTAGGAATGGGTGCATCGATTGCAGCTAGCTACTTTTCTTCAAAGGCAGCGATGGGATTAGGGAAGGATCTCCGCCGCAAAGTATTCACGCATGTTGAAAATTTTTCGTTGCAGGATTTTGACCAAATCGGCACTGCTTCTCTTATTACAAGAACAACAAACGATATTACCCAAATTCAGCAAGTAGTCATTATGATGCTTCGAATGGTCGTTAGTGCACCGATAATGCTTGTCGGTGGTGTCATCATGGCAGTTTCGAAGGATGCTAAATTATCTCTGGTCATTTTAGCGACTGTACCTTTTTTAGTTGGGACAATCCTTTTAGTCGTAAAAAAAGGAATTCCACTATTCAAGCTCGTTCAAAAAAGACTGGATCATTTGAACCTAGTCCTTCGTGAAAATTTAACAGGAATTCGCGTTATCCGTGCCTTTAACCGTGGAAAGTCAGAAAAGTCTCGTTTACAAAAGGCTAACAAGGAATTAACAGATGTCTCGATTAAAGTGAATAAAATAATGGCATTTTTAATGCCGGTCATGATGCTCATGATGAACTTAACAGTCGTAGCGGTCATTTGGTTCGGTGGAATTCGAATTGATAATGGCGGTATGCAAATTGGAGATTTAATGGCATTTATTCAATATGTTATGCAAATCATGTTTGCGATTGTCATGGCTTCGATGATGTTTGTGATGATTCCTCGTGCAGCTGTTTCTGCAAACCGGATTAATGAGGTGCTAGAACTAGAGCCAACATTACTTGATGAAGGGAATGCTTCACCAAATAAAGAACGTGGAACATTAGAGTTCGAAAATGTTACGTTTAATTATCCAGGTGCAGAAGAGCCAGCATTATCGAATATTGGCTTTCAAGCAAAAGCAGGAGAGATTACAGCTATTATTGGAGGAACAGGTGCTGGTAAAACAACACTTGTCAACTTGATTCCGCGTTTCTATGATGTTTCGAGTGGAACAATTCGTGTAAATGGGGTTGATATTCGAGAAGCAACCCATGCAGATATCCGTTCGAAAATTGGCTATGTTCCTCAAAAAGCCTTGCTTTTCTCGGGAACGATTGCAGATAATATTCGTTTTGGAAAAGAAGATGCTACAGAAGAAGAAATCAAGCATGCTGCACGTATTGCACAAGCAGAGGATTTCATTGAAAAAATGGAGGAGCGCTATCAGTCGGTTATTTCGCAAGGTGGTTCCAACGTTTCAGGTGGTCAAAAGCAGCGTTTATCAATAGCGCGGGCGCTTGTAAGAAAACCAGATATTTATATTTTCGATGATAGCTTTTCAGCTCTTGATTATAAAACAGATGCGAAACTGCGTGCTGCCTTGAAAGAAGAGACGAAGGAATCGACTGTCGTCATTGTTGCTCAGCGAGTAAGTACAGTAGTGGATGCCGATCGCATCATCGTATTAGATAAAGGCAGAGTTGCTGGAATGGGTACACATAAGGAGTTACTTGAGCATAATGATGTGTACCGTGAAATTGTGAAATCTCAGCTTTCAGAGGAGGAAATTGCATGAGCAAGCATAAGAATACCAAGCCTCAAGGTGGAGGTCCTATGGGGCATGGCATGATGATGACTGGTCAGAAGGCTAAGGATTTCAAAGGCACGCTCAGACGATTGCTACGCTATTTACGCCCTCGTCGAAATCAATTAATCGCTGTCTTTCTTGCTGCGGTTTTAAGTACCGTTTTTATGGTAGTCGGACCGAAAATTATGGGGAATGCTCTTACTGAACTTTTCGAGGGCGCCTACGGTAAAATGATGAAAGTTCCTGGGGCTGGCATCGATTTTGCAGTAATCGGTAGACTATTGCTCCTTTTAGCTGGATTATATGTCGTAAGCAGTTTGTTTGCCTATATACAGCAATATATTATGGCAAGCGTTGCGCAAAAGACAGTATATAGCTTGCGAGAGGATGTAAATGAGAAGCTAGAAAAGCTGCCACTTAAATACTACGACGGCCGTCCGAATGGAGAAATATTAAGTAGAGTGACGAATGATATTGATACGATAGGAAGCACTCTTCAGCAAAGTGTTACTCAGTTTATAACATCATTTGTTACGATCATCGGTATTATCATTATGATGCTTTCCATTAGTCCGCTATTAACGTTAATTTCGATTGTCAGTCTACCGCTTTCTATCTTTGTCATTGGACCATTTTTGAAAAAGTCACAAAAGCATTTTGCCAACCAACAACGCACGCTTGGTCAATTAAATGGTCATATAGAAGAAATGTATACGGGACATCAAGTGGTTAAAGCATTTGGTCACGAGGAAAAAGCGATTGCTGAATTTGAAAAAGTGAATGACGAATTATATGATGCCGGAAGAAAAGCTCAGTTTATTTCCGGAATCATTATGCCAATGATGTCTTTTATCGGAAATTTAAGCTATGTACTAATTTGTATTGTTGGTGGTATTTTAGTAACAAAAAGAGCCATTTCGATCGGTGATATTCAAGCGTTTATTACGTATTCAAAGCAGTTTTCTCAGCCGATTGCACAAACAGCGAATATTGCTAACATTATTCAAGCAACCGTTGCTGCAGCAGAGCGCGTTTTTGAACTTCTCGATGAGGAAGAGGAGATTAAAGATGAAAATACGGTTCACTTAGAGCAAGCAAAAGGTGCTGTCACATTTGAACATGTTGATTTTGGCTACGGAGAAGAGTTGCTGATTAAGGATATGAATCTTAATGTATTGCCTGGTCAAACAGTAGCCATTGTAGGACCAACAGGAGCGGGTAAAACGACATTAATAAATTTATTAATGAGATTTTATGAAACAAATGGCGGTAAGATCACGATTGATGGACATGACACTCGCCAAATGACGAGGGAAGATCTTCGTTCAACATTTGGCATGGTTCTCCAGGACACCTGGTTATTCAATGGAACAATTAAGGATAATATCGCTTATGGAAAAGAAGGGGCGACAGATGAAGAAATTATCGCTGCTGCCAAAACAGCTCGAGCTGATTACTTTATCCGAACACTGCCAGAAGGTTATGACACCGTATTAAATGAAGAGGCATCTAATATTTCACAAGGGCAAAAACAGCTCTTAACGATAGCGAGAGCAGTGCTTGCTGATCCACCGATTATGATTCTAGATGAAGCAACTTCAAGTGTCGATACTCGGACAGAGGTACTGATTCAGCAAGCCATGAACCGACTTATGGAAGGAAGAACAAGCTTCGTTATTGCCCATCGCCTATCGACCATTCGCGATGCCGATTTAATATTGGTTATGGATCAAGGAAAAGTGATAGAACAAGGGACACATCTTGAATTGTTAGACGAAAATGGCTTTTACGCCGATCTTTACAATAGTCAGTTCTCAAACAAAGCAGCTGTATAGATTTAAAGCCTGGTTCCAATAGGAATCAGGCTTTTTTACTGTGCTTTTGATCAGTTTTCTAAATTAATAAATTTCGACCATTCCACTAGAAACGGTTACCTTTACTAAATGCTTACCTGTTCCGGAAACACCCTCCAATCTGTTTTTTTCCTGTATCTGGTCATTTAAAGCAAATTTAGAGCGAATTAAGCCACTACTGTAATGACCTTGTAAGGTAAAATTGGCGTCATCTGGCAAATCAACCTTTATCTGTCCTGAACTAGCTTGTAATTCAATATCATCTGTAAGCTTATTGACTTGAACATCTAGTTTCCCAGATGACACTTCAGCATTTAATTGGCCCTCGTAGTTTTTGATTGAAATATAGCCTGAACTCATATCGATTGTCCCTGTTTTTGTTACTAGGTTGTCTATTGAAATCATCCCGGACGAGCCATCAAGCACATATTCATCCACTTTTAAATTTTTAATATCCGTTTTTCCTGAACTCATATCAATTGCTAGTTTATCAAGCTTCATCAGATCCTTTTCTGATTTTCCGATAAAAGTTAAGTAACCAGAACCGATATTAATATCAATCATGCGATCAAAATTTTCTGGAATATAAATATTTAGTTCTGAGTTAAAGTTTAAAAAAGAAATCCCACTAAGCCAATTACGTTTAAAATCAATCGTAATCGTATCTCCACTGCTCTTAATTTCTACAGATCCTTTACCGTTTAAATCAGCCTCAACAGTATTTCTTTTCTCTGGAATGATGTTTGTTTTTACGGAACCAACATTAATTTTAATTGTATCAATTCGATTTGCTAGTTTAACCTCCGTTTCTCCTTTAGCAAAGGGGAGAAAGCTTGATAAATTAACTGTTAATAAAAAATACGCACCAATTAATATGAGAAAGATAATTAGAATTCGCTTCAAGCTCAAAACCTACTTTCTATTTCCAATATTAGTTATCTTTATTCTATAAGATTTTCCAATAAAAAACATTGCGCGTAGGAATTAAATTGAAGTACGACTTAAGATGTAGTGAAATAGTCTATTTGAACTATTTGAGATATAAGATAAACGGAAAAACATGTAGAATTTTGCTATAAAATAGGTTTTATCGTCGATTATTCTGTTTTGTCGGATTTTTTCGTTCTTTATCCATTAATAGAAAAATTATGTTCTTTAAACGGTACAATTGTGATATAGTTCACAGAAAGTTTTATTATTTCAGGAGGAATGACCTATGCGCTTTTCTATTTCAAAAAAATTAATAATCAGTTTTTCAGCTGTTACATTGTTACTAATTTTTATGGGATTATTGTTTATTAATAGCATTAAAGAGATTAGTGGGAAATACGAATTTATATTGGATGATCGGGTTTATAAAGTGAATCTTGTTGATGAACTTGTTATTTCACAAAAGGATATGTTTAGTGATATTCGAGGGTATATGATTTATAAAGAAAGTCGATTTTTAGACTCGTATGAGGAGCATCACGAAGAGTTTAATAAAACCTTTAATGAGCTAGAAGAGATTGTTAGTTCAGGTGGAGCAAAGGAACTATTAGCTGAAATTGCTAGTAATCAGGAAAATTATGAGCAACTTTCCGCAAAAATTATTGAAAGTAAGCAAAAGGGCCAAGAAAATGAGGTAATCAAATACGCAAGAGAAGCAAATCCTTACGTCGAGGCAATGACAGAAAGCGCTAATAAATTTAAAGAGTATCAAGTATCTCATATGGATGAAGCCCGCGATGAAATTGATTATGTTATGAAAGCTTCAAATATATTTGTTTTTGCCTTTGTTGTTGTTTCTCTAATAGTAAGTGTTCTAATTACGTATTTTACTGCTAGAAGTATAGCACCTCCTGTAAGAAAAATGACGACTTCTTTGAAAGAAGTAGCAGATGGGAACTTACAAGTTGAACACCTTACGATTAAAAACCGCGATGAAATTGGGGATATGGCAAAGGCATTTAATTCAATGGTTAGTGATCTGAAAGGAATAGTTGGGAAGGTGAATGATTCATCTATTCAGCTTGCTGCTCAATCAGAAGAGCTAGCAGCAAGCTCTGAAGAAAGTGCTGCGGCTTCACAGACTGTTGCAAGTGCCGCTGAAGAGGGATTACGAGGAAGTACAGAGCAAGTAGAGCTCGTTAGTCAGGCAACTGCCTCGATGGAAGAGATGACCATTGGAATTGAGCAAATTACACAGAGCGGTGAAGAAATGCTTCAAGCAGCTGAAGAAGTGGGAAAACTTGTTGAGCAAGGATCAAAAGCAACTGGTGATGTATCCCAACATATTACAGAAATTGATGATTCATTTAAAGAGACAGCTGATATTATGGGAACACTTGAGAATCATTCAGGGGAAATTCAGCGTGTAACAGCGCTTATAACAGACATTTCTGATCAGACAAATCTACTTGCTTTAAATGCTGCAATTGAAGCGGCACGAGCTGGTGAACACGGAAAAGGGTTTGCTGTTGTAGCAGAAGAAGTTCGTAAGCTTGCTGAGCAATCAAAGACTTCTGCGGTTGAAATCGAAGGAATGATAGGATCAATCCAGAGGGATACAAATAGAGCAGCAGATTCGATCAAAATTGGAAATACGAAAGTAGAGCAAGGTTTAGAAGCCTCCGAAACATCTCTTTCTGTCTTTAAGGAAATTGAAGCTTCTGTTAAAGGGGTCATTAGCAGAGTACAAACTGTTTCTGCTGCAACAGAAGAAATTCAAGCAATCGCGCTCGAAGTTGCTCGTAGTGCCGGAAATGTGAAGGACATTGCGGTACAATCAGCTGCTACTGCACATGATTCTAGTGCAGCAACCGAGGAGCAATTAGCTGCTATTGAGCAAGTAACGGCAACTGCTCAGCATTTAGCGACTCTTGCTGAAGGACTGCAATCGGAGCTAAGTAAATTTAGATTATAACAACAGATCAATACTTAATAGTAATAAGAATGTAGCGGACTTCTATTTTATTAGAAAGTCCGCTTTTTTTAGAAGGCAAAAAAAATGCTTCCAAACGGAAGCGATTAAAAAGGGGGATTAACACTTATCAAAAAGTATACCCACTTTTCTATTCTTTTAAACAAATATTAATCAATTAATAGCGTTAATTCGTTTAAAAAATTGGCCGTTTCTTTATTTGGATGTTGAAGAACGTCTGCGGTCTTACCCCATTGTTTAATTTCTCCATTCATAATAACAGCAAGCCTGTCGGTAAGAAATTTAACTTCTGAAATATCATGGCTAATAAAGATCGTCGTTGTGTTTGTTTCTTTCAGAATGGAACTAAAGTCTTTAAGCAATTTTACTTTTGTTGGATAATCTAACGCAGAGAAAGGTTCATCTAAATAGAGCACCTCTGGATCGAGAATTAAAGCTCGAGCTAAGCTAACTCTTTGTGCTTCGCCACCCGATAGTTGATGAGCATTTTTCTTCGCAAGATGGGCAATTCCAAACTTTTCAAGCCAGAATTCAACTTTTTCTTTTATAATCGCTTTTGGTACTTTACGAATTTTCAAGCCAGCAGCCACATTATGATAGACAGTTGTATCAAAAATAAGGGTTTGCTGAAGAACAACAGCCCATTTTCTCCTTTGTTCTAAGGAAATTTTTCCGGGAGACAGTTCCATATCTTTATAGAAATATTGTCCTGTTGACGGAGATTGGAGGCAAGAGAGAATTTTTACGAGCGTGCTTTTTCCTGCGCCATTTGGTCCCATAACACCTAGGATTTCTCCATGAAAAATAGATAAATCAGGTACAGAGAGGATAGTCCTGTCCTTGCTATTAAATTGGATATCTTTTAAGCGAATGATTGGGTTCATTTGATTCGATTCCTTTGCTGTAAAATAGTTAGAAGGAAGGTGATAATAAAGGCTAAGGTCATCAAAATAAAGGAAATAGCTAACGCAATATCAAAGTTACCCTTTGATACTTCCATTACGATAGATGTTGTTAAAATCCTTGTTTCACCTCGGATGTTTCCACCTACCATCATCGCTGCCCCTACCTCAGCAATAACCCGTCCAAATCCAGCTATTACAGCAGCCAGGATGGCAATTCGTGTTTCTCTTAATAACAATGAAACTGTCTGCAGCTTTGTTGCGCCTAACGATTTTATTTGCATTAACATTTTTTCATCGATTTGCTGAAAAGCACTTGAAGTTAATCCTATAATAATTGGAAGTGAAACAAGTGTCTGTGCCATTACAATAGCGATGGGACTATATAATAAAGACAATGATCCTAATGGACCGGAACGCCATAAAAGCATTGTAATCCATAAACCAGCAACAACCGGTGGGAGACCCATTCCAATATTAATGAAAACGAGAAGCAGGCGTTTGCCGCGAAAGGATGTTAATCCAATCAAAATTCCAAGGGGAATACCGATCACTGTGCTAATTAGAATAGCTGTCAATGAAACTCGCAAAGTTAGCCATGTAATCTCGAATATTTCGGGATTGCCTGACAACAGCATTTCTATTGCTTTTTTCAGTCCTTCAATTAATAGATCCATGCCCATTCCAGCTTTCTATTATCTCTATAATATAAAATAAAAAAAAAAGAGGCGGACGAGCCGCCTCCGCATTTCTTTGTCTAGCTACGAGTGCCATCGGCTCGAGGTCACAAGCCAATCCTCTCAAAAAGGTAAAGAACACCTTTCCGAGAGGCTCGTCTTGTGCTTGTCGCCGATAAGCTGGCACTCTCCGCTTTTCTATCTATTCTGTATAAGGGAAGAATAAAGGTTCGCCGTATTCGTCTTGGCCGAATTCTTCGATTACTTTTTGGATTTCATCAGAAACCATGAAGTTAACAAAAGCTTCAGCGCCTTCAGCGTTTACTTTATCATGTTTTTCAGGGTTAACTTGCATAACGTGGTAAATGTTTAATAAATCTTCGTCACCTTCAACGATAATTTCAAAATCAGGATAGTTTTTCTTTTGAGCTAAGTATGTAGCACGGTCTGTTAATACATAACCTTGTTTTTCTGCTCCAACTTGTAGTGTATTACCCATTCCTTGTCCTGTTTCAACATAGTTAGCATTTTCAGTTGGTGTTACTTCGATTGCTTTCCAAATTCCTAATTCTTTCTTGTGTGTACCAGAGTCATCTCCACGTGATACGAAAGTTGCACCGTTTTCATGAAGCTTTTTGAATGCTTCTTGTACTTCTAATCCTTTAATACCTGCAGGATCATTTGTTGGTCCTACGATAATATAGTCATTATACATTACACGCTTACGGTTTGTTGCATCTCCGCTATCAACGATTTCTTGCTCAGCTGCTGGAGCGTGAACTAAAAGTGTATCTGCTTCACCTTTTGTACCCATTTCTAATGCTTGACCAGTACCAACTGCAATTGTTTTTACATTGTAAGGGTTTGCTTCTTCAAACATTGGGATTAAAACATCAAGTAGACCGCTATCTTGTGTACTAGTTGTCGTTGCAAGGATTAAATCTGTTTTTGCCACTTCTTCTGTTTTTGGTTGATCTGTCGTTGCATCTTCTTTCTTTTTATCGTCAGCTGTTGAGTTTGAGCATGCTGACATAACGATTAATAACAGTGCTAAAAAGCTTGTTGATAAAAACTTCTTTAAATTCATTTTGTGATCCTCCCAGTATGTGTTTCGTATATGATTTGGCCAAGCTGACTGCTGTCATAGCCGGCCATACCAACAACCATTTCTCTAAATCCAGTTAACTGAATGATATCAATTAAATGCTGGATTGCTTTCTCGTTTTCTGGTGTCCATCTGAAAACAAGGTCAAATTGCTCCTTAGCAATCGGAATAAAATTCAATCCTAACTTATTTGCTGCAGAGCGAATCCCAAATGTAACATCTGCAAGACCACCACTAATATATGTAGCAGTTGAGAGATGATTCCATTCTTCGTTTGAATAGTCATTAATATCAGAAGGTGAAATATTTTCATCAGCCAAAAGTGAATCGAAAAGGAAGCGAGTTCCAGATCCCTTCTGTCTATTAACAAATTTGACACCCTTACGCGTAAGATCCTGAAAGCTCACAATATTTTTGGGATTTCCAGGTGCGGTTATCAATCCTTGCTCTCTGGAAGCTAATCTCATGACAGTAATTCGTTCATGAACAAAAAGCTGCCTTATAAATGGAAGATTATACTCTTTTGTTGATGGGTCGAGTAAATGCATCGCCGCAATGTCACAGTTTCCTCTGTAAAGCATCATTAAGCCCTCAAGGCTTCCAATATATGTAGGTTGCAGCGTAATTCCACATGCTTGATTAGAAATATATTTAATTAATTGTTCAACTAGAAAGTCATGGCTACCTGCAAGACGAAGTACTTCATTCTGGTAAGAAACTTCCGAAGCTGATGGAGATCTTTCACCTTCTTTAAATCGTTTGATCTCTTTTTCTTCAATCCGCATTTTATTGCCAATTTTAAATGCATGAAGCTCTCCGCGTTTAATGAGCTCATAGACAGTGTGTTTAGAAA
>JAEWIG010000005.1 GCA_023387295.1 Bacillota bacterium
TTATAAAAAAGCCCCCTATTGAAAACAGGGGGCTTCTACAGTATTAGCTTTTCTTCAATTCAAAGCTTTCAAGTGCTGACCAATTAATGATTTTCTCTAAAATAATGGATATAAGAACACCCATAATCAGCCCATTTGAAATAAATGGTTGTATGAGAACTGGCAAATTCGTAAAAAGCGATGGGGAAACATTCATTAAGCTAATACCAATAAGCACAGGTGCAGCTAATCGGAAAATGGTATTCGTGTTAAATTCCTTGCCATTTAAGCTGCTAAAAGCGGTACCGAATAATTGCATATACGCTACAAACAGGACGGCATTTCCAACAGTAACCGGCATCGTTGACAATAGCGGACCTAATGCAGGAACAATTCCAACTAGAGTCAGTAATGCTCCCCCGATAAAAAATGACTTTCTTTCAAAAATGCCTGTGCTCTGTAAAAAGCCAATTGTTGAAGCAAACGGAGCGAATGGCACGAGTCCAAAGCCTGTCCCGATAATAGAAAAACCAATTGTTACAAAAATCGAATGACGATATTCCTTTTTCGTTGTCTTTCGTTGGAACACCTTTTCACCAGCACTAATGGCTGCGACAGTATTACTTAAATTCATCATGCCGGCAAAAAAAGCAACAGCGACAATTCCCCACTCTAAATTCGGTTTTCCTAAAGGAAAGAGAGTAAATGTTAAAGTTGACGCTTGTGCTACCTCAGCTACATTATTTAAAAATAACAAGTCATATACGATCCAACCAACAATTAAGCCAATTAAGATGGAAAAATTACTAACAATCTTATTTCCTTTCAACTTTAAAATGCTAACAAATATCACAATACCGAGTGAAAATAAGCTTACAGGAATATCAATTGTACCTTGCTCAGTAATCTTCAACATTCCCTTAAAAAAGATAAAAACGAGCTGAAAAGTTAATAAAAATAAATATACCGACATAACCATCGGGTTAAAAATTGATTGCAGTAATCCTATCCCATTGCAAGCAGCAAGAATGATGGTGACGAGAGAGGCTAACAGAAATCCTGTTGCTAATCCGCCACCAATCGTAGAAAAGCTCATCCCGAGTGACGATGCAGATAAACCTAAGTTTAAGATTAGTCCCCATAGTAAGCCCGAATGCCCTTCCATTAACGGAAATCGATGCCCTTTCCACGCTTGAAAAATACAGGCAAGACCCGTAAAAATGAGCGAGGTTTTTAGCATCATGGCCATTGTATCTGGAGGTAACTCAAATGCATTCCCTACAGATATAGGAATCATAACTGTATTAGCAAAAATAAAAAACAGCCACTGAATAGAAGAAAAAACGGTCACAGATGATACTGATTTATTCATATTAGACACCACTTTTATAAAAAATCGGCTATTCTTACTGATCAGCCGATTACTATTATAATATAATTTTCCATCTTCGATGATTTTTTTTATTCAAATATAAATAATATTAAAAAAGCCAATTCCCATTTGAGAATTGGCTACCATTTCATATCACTCACTATTTCGGATTTCCTTGTGGCGAATACACATTCCTACCTAGCTTTGCCATTGAAAGTAAGGCAGCTCCTAAAGCAAAAATTACAATAATTCCACCAATCGTCGGATTCAACACGACAGAGGATTGCTCAAGAACAATCCCACCTATGAAAGAGCCTGACGCAATACCAAAATGACCGGCTGAGTTGTTTAACGTTTGTTGAATTCCTGCCGTCTCTGGACTCAACTCGATTAAGTACGTTTGAACAGCTGGAGAAACGCACCAGCTTATCATACTCCAAATGGCTAATATCACTAAGAAAAGCGGCAATACATCTGTCGTAAAGGGGATGATAAAGAGTGATAGCGCAAAGACAACAAGAAGTGAAAGAATCGTTATTTTCGCCCCAAATCGGTCTGCTAATATTCCTCCTAGGCCACCACCTATAACAGCAGCAATCCCGAATATTAAATAGACAATACTTACCCATGTCCCATTAAGTCCCATTTCCATTTTTAAAAACGGGGTTAAATAAGCATAAAAGGTTAAATGACCTGCTAGATGTAAAAATGAAATCAATTGAGCAAAAAGAATTTTGCGGCTTTTCAATGTACGAATTTGTTGAGAAATTGGAATCGGAGGATTCGGAGCCAATTTTTCTAAAAAATAGTGTACTCCTACCATCGATATGAGTGTTAAAACCGAAACGAGCAGAAAAGGCGCTCTCCAGCTAAAGGTGTTTCCGAGCATCAACCCTACCGGTACTCCTAACACAAGTGATGCACTGATTCCCATAAAAACAATCCCAATAGCACGAGCACGATACTGCTCTGCGACAATATTCGGCACCATCGTTAAACATAAAGCAATTAATAACGAGCCACTAGCCGCTGTTATCATTCTGCCAAGTACTAAAATACTATAAAAGGGACTGAAAACGATGATCATATTTCCTAGCAAAAAAACAGCTAAAGAAATCATCATAAGTAGCTTCCGCTCCACTTTTTGTGTCATCGTTAACAAAATAGGTGCTAAAATGGCAAAGGTAAGCGAAAAGATTGTTATTAAAAACCCCGCCTGTGCAAGGCTGATTTCAAGATCATTAGCAACTAAATCAAGCAATCCACTAATAATTAACTCGACCATCCCGACAACAAACGAGACAAGTCCTAATAAATACACACGTTTATCCATCATTCATACCCTCCTAACGGATACTAAACAATGGTAACTTGATTAGAGAAAGAAAACAAGTACAATTGATCTTATTGAATTCTAGAATTGTTTGTAAATTTATTCAAATGACCTTCACTTGGTAGATTCGTGACAACTTATTTTATAAAATGGAAAAATTGGCGTGATTTTGGACTTTGCGCGTCAATTTTTCTATACTTCTTGCATTTTTGGCGGGATTCTCGCCTTTGCGCGTCAATTTAACTATTAATCCTGTTTTTTTGACACAATACAGGTAATACCACTATTTTGTACTTATTTATGTATAAAAAAACCGCTCCAAGTATATTGGTAGCGGTTCAAATAGTTAAAGTTCAGTTCATTTTACGGAATTTCAATTTCAAACGCTTCATACATAACTGGCTTAGGCTGTTTTACTGTTTTCACAAAGAGTTCTTTCTTTTTACCAGTGATGAATTCCTGCTTGAAGTGATTTCCTTCTATTCTTACAGGTAAAGGATTATCTTTTGAGTATAGATTATTTCCTTTGCCATCCTCAAGCCAAACTGGATTATGTGAAGCATAATTGTCTGTAATGAAATCACTTTTGACTTCATAAAAGATAACTGTTTTGTCACCTTCCTGTTCGAGCTTTTCAATGATTACCTCTCCGCTCTCACCTTGATCCAGAACTGTTGGCAGACTTTGGCCGTCTAGCTTCAATGCTACCTCATCTATATCTTCAAAAACTCTAGTGTACGGAATGATTTTTACTTTCTTTGTGCCTTCTTTTAATGGAGTAAAGAGGTAATTGAGTTTGACGATTTCTTTACCATTTTCGACTTCACCTTGGCCACTTCCACTTACTTGATCCAATACATTTCCCTTTTCATCTAAAACGAAGAAGTTTAAGCCATAAATATCTAGCTTGTTTTGATTCTCATCTGCTGTTACATTTACAACTATATTTGTTCCCGCTGGTCCCAGTTTTAAAGAAGCAATCTTAACTTCTGCTTCTTCAATTGCTTTCATTGCTGTTGGCCTTATGACGGTTACTATATTAGATTGCTTCACAGGAAACGCAAACTCCCATTTCCCAGGAATAAGCCCAACTGCATCTATTCTCATCTTTAGCTCAAATTCTTCTGGTAATTCTTCTGTTGGCGTAATATTGATTGTTCCTTTATATTTTGCCGGCGTAATGAATTCTCCTGAAGATCCCGAACTAAAATTAATCTCTTTTCCATTGACCCAAATCGTTGGTCTCTCTAATTCTCCCAAAGCAAACAACGCTTCATGTGTATAGCCAAACGTTAAGCGAGTTCCATCATAGAAAACCTCATTCATTGTCAAAGTGATTCCGTTATCTTTTGAAGTCTGCTCGATAACCTGTGTTAATCCCTTCTGTCCAGCAATTCGTAATCCTTCATCTTTAGAGTCATTAAAAAAGTTCCCGACAAGTGGAAGATTAGAAGCGACCTTCGCTACTGCTGGTGAAACGATAGCAGACCCCATAAACAAACCAAATCCGACAACAGCTGCACTTAGCGAATATATAACCTTTTTTCGCAATGTTTTTTTTATTTTATTTTCTTTTATTGTGTTTTCAATAATCGTATCAAGTTTCTCCATTGGCACTTGAATTTTATCCATTTCCTTTTTAAACTCTGGAAATTCATTATTCATTTACACAATCCTCCTTCATTTTTTCACGGAGCCTCTGAATCCCACGATGAATATTTGTTTTAACTGTTCCTTCCGGGCAATCTAGTATTTCCGCAATTTGCTTAACCGAATAGTCTTTATAGAAACGTAAGACTAACACACTCTTATATTTTTCATCCAACTCATGAATCGCCTCTAACAAATCAAAATTCCGCTCTCTCGGCGTATACGATTGAACCTTATTTTCTAAAATATCTCTTTCCATGGGAATAACTCTTTTTTTCTTATTTAATAGATCAACAGCCGTATTAATAAGAATACGAGTCAACCAGGTCGAAAAATACCGCTCATCTTTTAAACCTTTAATGGAAATGAACGCTTTATAAACCGTCTCCTGAAAAACTTCAAGTGCATCATCTTCGTTTTTCATATAAATATAAGCCATTTTATAAAGCTTTACCTTTTCCTCTTCTATCAGCTCTTGAAAGGCTTTGTTATTCCCTTTTTTCGCTTTTTGAACTTTTTTTATTTTGATCAAAATAGGTGTTCCTCCTCTCTTCCAACTGTTAGATAGTTCATGGATGGAAAACGTTTCAAGTTTTTCACACAGAAAAAGCGCTTCCCCAATCCGAATAGGAACAAGCGCCACATAAATTTCTTTAATTTATTTTTCATTTTCAATTTTTTCAGCGTTATCATTCAGCAAAGTAGAGTACATAAAATATGTCACTACACATAATACGAGACTTACAAATAACAAAATACTTCCCGTTATGAGAAAACCATCGATATACTTCTCGGTTATTAATAGATATAGTCCAGTGTCTGCTCCACCTTGTTTTATTAACCAATCTTCTGCTAAGCTCCGACCGAAACTTACACTAAAAAAAATGAGCACTAAAGCACCAAAAACGGAAATGATACTTAATGTTAATATTCCCTTTAGGTTATCTTTACTCACAAAGAGCACCTCCAAGATTTCTCCCAATCACAAACTTTCCTACTTAATACTATTCTCCTAAAATGCTCTTTTTCCTTTATAAAAAAATCCTTATGCTTGGACATAAGGATTTTAACAATGGCGGTTATGTTCTTTTAAAATTCCTTCATATTATTTTCGGTCTCTTGGGGTTTTGTGCATAATATAGTAACAGATAATAAGAACTAGGATGACAAGGGAATATACTAATGTATGTACCGGATTTTCATGTTCTACAATAATTAACCGAATCATCGCTGTAATGCCAATGTAAATAAAGTATCTAAGTGGAAAATGATAATTCTCTTTAAAGTACTTTACTATCATGGAAATAAACTCAAAATACAAAAAGAAGATTAATATATTGGCCAAGAATAACTGGTAGTCGTTACTATTGTTTTGCAACAGCATCTGAAAAAATATAAATAATTCTTTCACCAATAAGCATGACAAAATGATCGCTAAGACCACGAGTGAAAAATTTAACACAAACTGAAGTGCTTTTAGGATAATATTAATGAAATACGTAATATCTTTTTTCTCCTTAAACATATAAGCTGTCTCCTCATTCATAGTTCCTTCATGGGTGCCTTCATATCTTCTATTTTACTTTACTATTGTTACTGGATTAAGGAATTTCTATTAAGTTTACAAAATGTTAACAAATAGAATCAAAATAGACAATATCAGGAATTTATATAGGGTGAAATGCCAGAATGAACGGGAGGAGAATTATTATGAAGAAACATGACATAATAAACTGATTTGCACTTGTCACCAATATATTGCCGGTGTACCGCTGAACGAAAACAATGATTGGATAAATTGGGATGAATCTGCAAAACTTCTAGGAGACTTTTTAACGAAGCTTCAT
>JAEWIG010000008.1 GCA_023387295.1 Bacillota bacterium
ACTATATGCTCTATAAAAATATCGCCGAGCTCTTACTTCTGAATGTAAATCGTTATCCTGATAAACTTGCTGTTATTTATAAAGAGAAACGTTTATCATACAAGGAATTAAATAGTAGAATAAACCAAATTGCTCATGCCCTACAAAGGCTCGGTGTAGGAGTAGGGGATAAGGTTGGGTATCTACTTCCAAATTCCAACCAATTAATTGAAGTTTATTTTGCCATACAAAAAATTGGAGCCATTGCAGTTCCCTTGAATTATTGTTTGATTTCAAGAGAGATTAAGTTTTTAGTTGATGCTAGTCAATGTAAGGCCTTAATATATTCAGCTGAAAGTAAGCATAAAATAGAACCGATAAGAGGTGCTCTCAACACAGTTTCTTTCTTTATTTGTTCAGGACAAAAGACCTCTGATGGATTGTGCTTAGAAGAAATGATAGAAAAATATGATATTGAGGAACCAATATTATATATGCAGGAACATGCACTTTCCCGTATTCAGTTTACAGGTGGGACAACAGGTGTTTCTAAGGGAGTCATGCGAAGTCATCATAATGATATTTCAGAGATTGTTAGTGTAATGATGTCGAGTAAAATGGGAGCTAACTCAGATGAAGTCGTCCTTGTACAATGTCCAATGGATCATCACGGAGGACATAGTTGGTTCGTTTCAGTTATGGGAGCAGGTGGCACTTTAGTTTTATGTGACTCTTTTAAACCAGATGAAATACTTTCATTAATAGAGAAAGAACGTATCACCTATTTGCTCCTGCTACCGCCAAGTACCCATTTACGTTTAATGAATTCACCTAATTTCCACAAGTACGATGTGAGTTCAGTACGCCTTGTGCAAAGTGCAGCAGGTAGTACGACAGTAGAAATAACGAAAAAAATTTACGCAGCATATCCAAATTGCCAAATGAATTATGGATGGGGTCAAACAGAGAGTGGAACAGGATTAAGTATCATTCTAACTTTAGAAATGGCAGAAAAAGAGTTACCTGAAATCAAGAGTATTGGGAAGCCGATGCCATTTATTGAAATGAAAATTATTGATGCAAACAATGATGAAGTAGCGATAGGGGAAGTAGGGGAGTGTATTGTAAGAGGACCATCAATAATGATGGGTTATTACAATCAACCAGATTTAAATGCAGAAGTCTTTTTAGAAGATGGTTGGTTGCGTACTGGAGATATGATGAAAAAAGATGAAAGGGGTTTCTTTTATCTAATGTCTCGTAAAAAGGATATGATCAAGTCCGGTGGAGAGAATGTATTTGCCCAAGAAGTTGCAGATATTATCCGCAAGCATGAAAAGGTAGAGGAATGCATCGTTTTTGGCATTCCGAATAAGAAACTTGGGGAAGCAGTTATGACTGTTGTGCAATTACATAGTGGGTGTACATTGACATTAGATGAACTCCAGGCTCATTGTAAATCGTATTTATCAAGTTATAAGAAACCACTTTATTTAGATTTTATTGAAGAGTTTCCGATGAATGACGCTGGTAAGATTTCTAAATATAAATTAGTAGAAAAGTACAGAGAGAAATTTATTAGCTAGTAACAAAAACAGGTGATAGGAATAACTATAAAAATCGAGGAGAGATAACTATGGATTTTACAATTACTGAAGAACAAGAATTATTATTAGAGAGTTTAAGAGAAATAATGGCAAGAGATTGTACAGAAGAATACATGAAAGAATGTTATGAAAAAGGGCTGTATCCAACAAAATTCGAACAATCATTAGCCGAAAATGGATTTAGTGTTCTTGGAATTCCTGAAGAATATGGTGGAACTCCTGTTGATACAACGACAATGATGCTTATTGCAGAAGAGATTACGAAAAATGGTGGTCCGCATTTTACATTCGGACAAGCTTTATCTATCGCAGATATGCTTGAATTTGGTTCAGATGAGCAAAAGAAAGACACAATGGATGCTGTTATTGCAGGAAAGGTAGCTTTTGTACTAGGTTTTACTGAGCCACAAGCTGGATCGGATAGTAGTGCAATTGCAACAACTTTCAAACGTGAAAATGGAAAAGTATACATCAATGGTCATAAGACCTTCATGAGTAATGCTGCTAGGTCTCCTTTTATGCTTTGCTTGGCAAGAAATGCAGATGAAGTTGGAGAAGGTGATAAGCGTAACGCCTTTTCTATGTGGTGGGTTCCAATGGATGCACCAGGGGTAAAAATTGAAAAAATTAAAAAAATTGGTTGGCACATGATTGATACATGCGAAGTCTATTTAGAAAATGTTGAACTGGAAGAAAAAGATCTAGTTGGTGTAGAAGGTAACGGATTTATGCAAGCAATGATCAACTTTGAAGTGGAACGTCTTTATATTGCTGCTTCATTATTAGGAATGGCAGAATGTGCATTCGAAGATGCAGCTCGTTATGCAAATCAAAGAATTGCGTTTGGTAAACCAATTGGTTCTCAGCAATTAATCCAACAGAAGATTACCTATATGAAATTAAAAATCGAGAATATGAGAAATATGGTCTATAAATGTGCATGGGAAATCGATAATGGAATTCCTGTTCAAATCTCTTCAGCTTTAACGAAATTGTATTGTGCACAGGCTGCGAACGAGGTTATTGATGATGCATTACAAATAATGGGTGGAATTGGTTATACAAGCGATTGCCGTATTTCTCGCCTATGGGTAGACGGACGAGTTCACAGAATCGGTGGAGGAACTGATGAAGTGATGATTCATATCGCAGGAAGAGCTATTCTAAAAAACTATAAATAAACAACTGTCAAATTTGGAGAATGCAAGAGAATGTAAAGAACATGTGCAAATCTACACCTGATAAAAGATTGTGGCTTTAAGAATCAAGAGGATGGACTAAATTTCAAAGTCCATCCTCTGTTTTTTAAAGAAATGGGTTAAAAAAACGATTTCCATCCTGAAAGGTTACGAGCAGCGTAAACAATAAGATAAGAACAAACACGGCAAGGACCAAATAATCTAGTAATTGAAACTTTCGAGCACGATACCATGTTCGTTTTTTATTTTTTCCGAAGCCACGAAG
>JAEWIG010000042.1 GCA_023387295.1 Bacillota bacterium
GACGATAACGACCTGCTTGTGGCCGTTCATAGCGAAACATTGGTCCCATATAGTAAAGCTTGACAGGCTGATTGACAGCACCGTACATTTTATTTTCTACAAAGGAGCGAACAACAGATGCAGTTCCTTCTGGTCTTAGCGTTAAGCTTCTCTCTCCGCGATCTTCAAAGGTATACATCTCTTTTTGGACAATGTCTGTTGTATCCCCAACACTGCGCAAAAATAATTCTGTATGCTCAAAAATAGGTGTTCTGATTTCTTGGTATTGAAACAGTTCACATAATTCTCTTGCCTTTTTCTCAATCAACTGCCATTTTTCAACTTGGCCTGGCAATATATCTTGTGTTCCTCGTGGCATTTTAATTGACATCACTTCATTCCTCCTAAAGCTATTTATGTAATATTAGTTATTTAAAAAATAAAAAAGCTCTCGTCCCTTGTATAAAAAATACAAGGGACGAGAGCTATAAAGATCCCGTGGTGCCACCCTAATTGAAGCCGCAAAAAACTAAGCTTCCACTTTAGCAGTTAACGCCTGCATACGTTCTTCTCCTACTAAAGTTCAATTCTTTTTCAGAGAGAAACCTACGAAGTGTTCGTTCGTTAAATCATCATGTAGAAATGCTTTCAGCCTATGGCACTTCTTCTCTTTTCATGTGGGGCTTAACTACTTTTCTTCATCAACGGACTAACATAATGTTTATATAATAATACGGATGATAAAGTCCATTGTCAATAGTGATTTATTAAGACCGTTCTAAATATTTCTTTAATTTTCTAACATCCTTAACGGAGAGCCCAAATTCTGATGCTAATTCTACCATACTCGCCCCTTGTTCCTTTTGAATAAAATCATGAAAATTCACTCCAAATAGCTGATTTTCCCCCATCTGAGCAGACATCCCTTTTTCACCTGTTCTCATCATATACCCCCTAAATCTTTTCTTCCTTGTTATTCTTCCCAATAAGAATGATTTGTTTCCACCATATTTAATTTTTTCATTTTGTCATTTTTGCAGGAAAATTGTTGTAAAACAGAGAAGTAATACTGGGGCTCATATGATAACTTTTGTATTCTTCTAAAAAAGTTCATTCTTTTTTATTTAAATAAAGAAGTATTTTTCTTATAATTACCAGAGGAGGTTAATATGCGTAAAAAGAAAAATATTATCTCAATATTATGTTTACTACTCATTCTTGGAATGTCCTTACCAATTCCAGGAATCAAAGCTGCAGGGGAGACTGTCAAAGTTGGCACGGATAATATTAATATTCGAAAAGGGCCCGGATTAAGCTATCCTGTCGTTGCGAAGGCTAAGCGTGGAGACAAATTCACATTACTTGCAGAAGAGGGAGATTGGATTGGAATTCAACTACCGAACGGCCAAAAAGGTTGGCTTGCAAACTGGCTTGTATCCAAAACATCCAAAGAGCAAAATACAAATTCTGTGAATAACACAAGTCAGTCAGCAACTGTTACAGTTGATGGACTAAGAGTGAGAAAAGGACCTGGGACAAGCTTTCAAGTAATTGGTACGGTACAGAAAGGCAATGCATTTTCCGTTATCACAACAAGTGGGAATTGGGTACAGCTTCATACATCATACGGAAATGGCTGGGTATCGAAAGACTACGTAAAGTTTGATAAGCAACCCCCAACGAATAACAATTCTGGTGGAGTAACAGGAAAAATAACGACAAACACCTTAAATATTCGCAGTGAAGCATCATTAAATAGCAAAGTTATTGGTAAATTGCATGCAGGGGAGACTGTCAAGATTATCTCTCAAAAAGGTGAATGGACAGAAATCTCATATTTAGGAATGAATGCTTGGATAAGCAGTGACTTTGTTGAGTTGGAAAAATCTCATTCAAATGAAACAAGTAATGAAGAAGTACAAAAACCTACCCCACCTGCTTCAATAGGTAAAACAGGAACCGTAACTGCCACATCATTAATTGTTAGAAAAACGGGTTCCTTAAATGGGAAAGCAATTACATCTGTTTCAAAAGGACAAAGCTTTAAAATTATTGAGGAAGTTAATAACTGGGCAAAAATCGAGTATAAAAAGGGAGCTTACGGATGGGTTGCTAGCTGGTTTTTAGATAAAACAGGGATAACTGATTCACCAGTAAGCGAAGACAATGTAAAGGATAGCTCGATTACGATTATTCACGATGGATCAAATATTAGGAAAAGTGCCGATACACAAGCTGAAGTTATTCAAAGAGCAAACGCTGGTGAAACCTTTCAGGTTATTAGTGTGCAAAAAGACTGGTATGAAATAAAGCTTGCTGGTGGTAAAAGCGGTTTTATTGCTGGCTGGATCGTATCGGTAGATGGCTCTGCACCACAAGTAGAAAAACCTGGTTCTGATACCTATTTGCAGAACAAAAAAATTATCATTGACCCTGGTCATGGTGGAAGAGATAACGGAACAACCGGAGCGAACGGAACGATCGAAAAAACGTTAACGATTCAAACAGCAAAGCTTTTATATAATAAATTGAAAGCTTCTGGAGCGAACGTGACACTAACTCGTAGTAATGATACATACATTCCTCTAGCGTCAAGAGTATATTCTGCACATTATAATAATGCTGATGCATTTATTAGTATACATTATGATAGTGCAAATGATCGCAGTGTAAGAGGGATGACAACATACTATCACCATCCCTATCAAAAAAATCTTGCTGCCAATGTCCATACAGCTGTCTCATCCATGACAAATATTAAAGATCGTGGTTATCGAAATGGTGATTACTATGTCTTAAGAGAAAATAAGCGAAATGCTATTCTAATGGAGCTAGGATATTTAAGCAATCCCGCAGAGGAAATGTTAATAAGCTCAGCTCAATACCAAGAAGCAGTTGCTACAGGAATTGCTCAAGGCTTAGCGAGATACTTTAAAAATTAAAAAAAAGGGTTTGATACATTCTTACTGAATGAAATCAGACCCTTTTTTTAATGCTTATTTACTATCAATGATTAAGGTAACTGGTCCGTCATTTGTTAATTGAACATCCATCATTGCACCAAATTCACCTGTTTCAACCTTCAAGCCTTTTTCACGAAGGAAACGATTGAGCGCTTCATAAATCGTGATAGCATGATCTGGTTTTGCCGCATCCATAAAGTTTGGTCTGCGTCCTTTACGACAATCTCCATATAACGTGAATTGAGAAACAGATAAAATTTCTCCACCTCTATCGAGAATGGATAAATTCATTTTTCCTTCTTCATCTTCAAAAACTCGTAAATTAGCTATTTTTTCAGCTAGAAAAGCAGCATCTGCTTCCTTGTCATCATGTGTTACACCGACAAGTAAGACAAACCCTTTATTAATATGTCCAACAATCTTTTCATCAACTGTAACACTTGCTTCTTTACTTCGTTGTACAACGACACGCATATAAAATACTCCTTAATTCATTATCCTACGGACAGCATAAACATCAGGAATTTGTTTTATTCGATCGACAACTTTTTGTAAATGACTAACATTATTTATAGCGATTGTCATATTAATCGTTGCCGCCTTGTTTCGGTCTGAGCGACCTGACACAGCTGAAATATTCGTCTTCGTTTCATTAACAGCTTGTAAAACTTCATTTAATAAACCCCGTCTGTCATAGCCGGTAATTTCAATTTCTACATTGTATTCTTTTCGGTCATTTAAGCCAGTTTCCCATTCTACTGGAATTAATCTTGTTTTTGCATCGTCCGTTACGATATTCGTGCAATCTCTGCGATGGACTGAAACGCCCCTTCCCTTTGTAATGAAACCTACTATTTCATCACCAGGTATTGGGTTGCAGCAGCGGGAAAGACGAATGAGTAAATTATCAATTCCAGAAACGCGGACACCAGAACCATGTTTTTTCGTCGAAGGGAATGACCTCAATTCCGAAACAACATTCTTTATATCAGATGACTGCTCAAGATCGCGTTGCTTACGCCACTTTTCTGTTAGACGATTAGCTACTTGAAGAGCCGTCACACCATTGTAGCCAACTGCTGCGTACAAATCCTCAATATTGGAAAAATTAAATTTTTCTACGACTCTTTTTAGATTTTCAGGAGTTAATATTTCCTTTAAATCAAAGTCCATATTTCGGATTTCTTTTTCAATCTGCTCTTTTCCTTTTTCTATATTTTCGTCTCGACGTTGCTTTTTAAAGAATTGCCGTATCTTGTTTTTTGCTTGAGAGGTTTGTGCCAGTTTCAACCAATCCTGGCTTGGACCATATGAATGTTTCGAGGTTAAAATCTCAATAATATCGCCCGTATTCAGCTTATAATCGAGAGTCACCATTTTCCCATTCACTTTTGCTCCAATTGTTTTATTCCCTATTTCTGAATGGATCCGATAGGCAAAATCAATTGGAACTGAACCAGCCCTAAGCTCAATGACGGCTCCCTTTGGTGTAAAAACATAAACCATATCAGAAAATAAGTCGATTTTGAGCGATTCCATGAATTCCTCAGCATTAACTGTGTTATCCTGGAATTCCAAAATTTCACGGAACCATGTTAGCTTATTTTCAATCGAAGAACTCTCATTAACCTTTTTTCCTTCCTTATAGGCCCAGTGAGCAGCTATCCCGAATTCAGCAATGCGATGCATTTCAAATGTTCGGATTTGAACCTCTAGTGGATCGCCTTTCGGACCAATTACGGTTGTATGAAGAGATTGATACATGTTTTGCTTCGGCATGGCAATATAATCTTTAAAGCGCCCTGGCATCGGCTTCCAGCACGTATGGATAATTCCGAGGACAGCATAGCAATCTTTAATGCTATTAACAACAATTCTTACAGCTAATAAATCATATATTTCACTAAATTGTTTGTTTTGCAGCACCATTTTTCGATAAATACTGTAAATATGCTTCGGACGTCCTGATATATCAGATTTAATCGAAACGTCATTCATCCGATCTCGCATGACCGTAATAACGTCCTCTAAATATTGCTCCCTTTCAGCTCGCTTCTTTTTCATTAAATTTACAATGCGATAATATTGCTGTGGGTTTAAATATCTTAAGGCCGTATCCTCTAGCTCCCATTTAATTTTGGAAATCCCAAGTCTATGGGCAAGTGGAGCAAATATTTCAAGCGTTTCATTTGCTATTCTGCGTTGCTTTTCAACAGGCAGATGCTTCAAAGTCCGCATATTATGAAGTCTATCAGCAAGCTTAATCAGAATTACGCGAATATCTTGTGCCATTGCAACAAACATTTTCCGATGATTCTCTGCTTGTTGTTCTTCTTGAGATTTATATTTAATTTTCCCAAGCTTTGTTACACCATCGACAAGCATAGCTACCTCTTCGTTAAAGGCCTCCTTAATGTCATTTAGGGTCACGTCAGTATCTTCAACGACATCATGAAGAAAACCAGCAGCAACTGTGGATGGGTCCATTTCTAAATCGGCTAATATACCCGCCACCTGGATGGGATGGATGATATAAGGCTCACCCGATTTCCGATATTGTTCACGATGAGCATGTTTCGCAAACTCATATGCTTTTGTCACGAGTGAGGCATGTTCATCATTTAAATATACTTTTGTCCTGTCGATGACTTGTTCAGCGGTCAGAACATGATCGTTCGCCATGGGATCACCTTAACCTAATAAATTTTTCCTCAATTAATTATCTCCGTTTAAATCCTATTTCAAAACACCTGAGTATACATACGCCAGATTTTTATCAATATGATCATGATTGTTACTATTATCGAAAAAAAAAGCACAGATGTAAAGGGATTGTGTTCATTTTTGTAGAAATTTAAAAAGTATGTCGAAAAAAAGAGCGCTGCATTAGCGCCCTTTCATAAAAAAGTTAAAATTCCATTAATGTAAGAATATCATATTTCCCAAGTTTTTTGCGCCCTTCTAAATAAGTTAGTTCAATTAAGAACGCAATTCCTGCAACAATACCACCTAATTCCTCAACAAGCTTAATTGTTGCTTCAATTGTACCACCAGTTGCAAGCAGATCGTCCGTTATGAGAACACGTTGCCCTGGCTTAATCGCATCCTTATGGATGGTAAGAATATCCTTGCCATACTCTAATCCATAGCTAACTTTAATTGTTTCACGAGGCAGCTTTCCTTCTTTGCGCACAGGTGCAAAGCCTACTCCAAGCGAATAAGCAACTGGGCAACCAATTATAAACCCACGTGCTTCTGGACCAACGACTAAATCGATGTGCTTTTCCTTCGCATATTCGACAATTTTATCTGTTGCATATTTGTAAGCCTCACCATTGTCCATTAAAGTTGTAATATCTTTAAATTGAATACCTGGCTTTGGCCAGTCTTCCACGATTGTTATATATTGCTTTAAGTCCATTATTTCATTGCCTCCTCAATTATCCCCGAACATTGAATTACTTTATCAAACCAGAGCTTTAATTCCTCATAGGAAGAATAAAGCAACTCGCTTTCTAATGTATATTGCGTGTTCCTTTCCATATATGTCGATGAATCTGATAAATCTCGTTTTACCGAGCCATTATTAACAGATACAAATCCATTATTTATTTTAACAAAATCTAATTCAAAAAACACCTGTGTCATGAAATCAATTGATTCAAGACTCCAACCTTTATACTTGGCAATTTCTTCTCTGTATTTCCTTAAATCTAAAGGACCTTTTTTGATTATTAAGGCATAAAACCATTTGAAATGCTCTCTTGTCGGAAGAGTGCTAAAATAGGTACTCTCCTTTTGATAAAAATAAGTATAGATTCTTGCTGGCTTTTTTCCAGAAAACAAGGTTTCTAACATGTCTTTAGAAGGTGGAAGGTCTGCTAAAATAATATTGGCATCATCTATTTCTAACTGGTTTGCTTCTTCAAGTGAACGAATGATAGTTAGCTCACCTTCCATATTTTGTTGGAATTTAGATGCATTTTCTTCCTGAAACACAATCCATTTTGAATGCTCTTTCGGAATCACGCTCATTACGCTCTCTAGGCGCTTTATTCCCCGAATATCAAATAACTGCCAAGAGTTTATAGCTAAATCCTGAAGAAAGATTTGCGGTTTGCGAATATTGTTCCATTCATTAATAGATAATTCCCCAATTACAGAGATTTTCGAACTAGGGGAAATATGCTCATATGAAGACCCAAGTCCAAATCCGACACCATCTAATGAAAAGCCTTCATCCTCAATCGTCATTTTTAAATGATTTTGGTTCGATCCTATTTTTCTAATACCAGCAATACTTGCTTCCTTAATCATTATTTTCGGTTTTGGATTGTCCATACCAAAAGGAGCAAGCATTTGCATTTCCTCTAAAGTTGCTAAATTGATATCTTGTAAATGAAATTCACCATCAAGTGTTGTAGCAGGAATAAAATCTGCTTCTGACAACTGTTCGCGTGCAGCTTCGTTTAGTCTATTTCGAAGTTCATCAACATCCTCTAGCTTCAGAGTCATCCCTGCAGCCATCGGATGTCCACCAAAATGCGGTAATATATCTCTACAATTACATAGGTTATTAAATAAATCAAAGCCTAGAATGCTGCGAGCCGATCCTTTCGCAATCCCTTTCTCAGGGTCAAAGCTAAGAATGATCGTAGGTCGATAATATTTTTCAACAAGTTTTGATGCAACAATTCCAATTACAC
>JAEWIG010000132.1 GCA_023387295.1 Bacillota bacterium
CATCTGGATCACGAAAAGCCTCATGCAAATCCTCAACCCGCTTTTCAACTGAGGAACTAAAAAATTCATCATGCTCGCTCATACTCGTGTTTTTTCCAAACGTAACTGTAAATCCAAGGTTATTTAAACGTTCTATCGCGATTTCAATTTGCTTTTCTTTTACTATTGCTATACTTCTTGATGGGGCAATGACCCTTATTTGATCTCCTGGTTTTAAGCGTTCTGCAATCATTATTTGTTTTCTCCTCTTATATTTTTAGTTTTACAGCTTTAGACAATTAACAATATTTTACTAGATTTCTGACTTGAGTAAAAGAAGAGAACCATATTAATAGAAAAAAGACTGTCCTTTGCAGAAGACAGTCTACTGTAGAATATTCATGTTATCAAAAACCGATACAGCTTGCGCCTATAATGATTAACAAAATAAATAGAACTACGATTAAAGCAAAGCCACCAGAAAACCCGCAGCCATGACCACCCACTGCTGGATAGCCGTATCCTGGATAACCGTGTCCTGGATAACACGGATCACAACCATATCCATACATGTTCATTCACTCCTCACTTTTTTTGGGGCATTTTCCATATTAACTTATGTGATAGGTGCTTGGCCTGTACGGGTTTTCGCCTATATTTATAGAAAAACGTCGACATTTCTTTATCCAAAGACAAGTAAATCCAATAATTCTATTTATTTTTATTATTAAACAATGAAAGAAATTCCCCGTAGCCTTCATCCTCTAACTTTTCCTTAGGGATAAAGCGAAGTGCTGCTGAATTTATACAATAGCGTAATCCTGTAGGACCTGGTCCATCAGTAAATACATGACCGAGGTGAGAATCTGCCGTTTTACTTCTCACTTCTGTTCGTATCATAAAATGACTTGTATCCTTTTTCTCGAGAATTTCATCCGCTTCAATTGGTTTTGTAAAGCTTGGCCAACCACAGCCAGCATCATATTTATCTTGAGAACTAAATAGTGGTTTTCCTGAAACAATATCAATATAGAGACCTTCGGTAAATTCATTCCAGTATTCATTTTGAAATGGTGGTTCAGTTCCATTATTTTGAGTTACATGATATTGCATATCATTTAGTCTTTTTCTTAATTCATTTTTATTTTCCGTCATTTTTCCCACCCCAATATGCGTTAATAAATGCCTCTCTGCCAGAACCTTTTCGATACGCTTCATACCTTATCGGATTTTTCTTGTAATAATGTTGGTGATAATCTTCAGCTGCATAAAACGGTCCTGCCGGTAAAATTTTTGTAGCAATTTCCTGTTTAAATGGACCATTATTTTGTAAATTTCTCTTCGACTGTTCAGCAAGCTGTTTTTGGTCTTCATTATGATAAAAAATTACCGTTTCGTAAGATTGACCACGATCATAGAACTGTCCACCAGAATCAGTAGGATCAATTTGCTTCCAATACAGCTCCAATAATTTTTCATATGAAAATACCTTTGGATCGAATGTAATTTGAACAGCTTCATAATGCCCTGTTGTCTCTGAACAAACCTCCTCATAGGTTGGATTTTCCTTCATTCCACCCGTATATCCAGACACAACCTTCTTGATTCCATGTAGCTCATCAAACGGCTTTACCATACACCAAAAGCAGCCACCTGCGAACGTAGCTAATTCATATTTATTTTCTTCCATAATTTCCACCTCATTTATTTATATTTCCCCATTTACTACCTTACTAATAAGAATAAAGCTAATCACGAATAGTTGCAAAAAAAAGACCTCGTTTGGAAAATCCATTAAATTTTTCCCAAAGAGGTCTGATGCAATAGTATATAAGTGCTCTTACATTTTTTTCGTTTTCTTCACACTAGTGGTAATATTCTTCCACCGTTTTTTCTCATCTGCCTGTGCTCGTTTATCTTGCTTCCTATCTAAATAGGCTAATTCTTTAAGGAGCTTTTTATAATTGGCAAGTCGACTTTCATCAAGTACTCCGGATTGGACAGCCGCACTTACAGCACAGCCAGGCTCTTTATGATGACTGCAGTCTCTAAATTTACATTCACTAGCCAATGTTTCAATGTCTGAAAAACTCTCCGCCAAGCCATTTTCACTGTCCCACAGCTGCAGCTCTCTCATTCCAGGTGTATCAATTAACGTCGTCCCACCTGGAAGGAGAACTAACTCCCGATGTGTAGTTGTATGTCTGCCTTTATCATCACCTAGCCGAATATCCTGAACCTTTTGCTTTTCCTCCCCTAACAGGAAGTTCGTCAATGTTGATTTTCCCACCCCTGACGAACCTAATAATGCAACTGTTTTCCCAGGTAAAAGATATGGCTGTAGTTCTTCGATTCCACGTTCTTCTAGCACACTGATGGTCACAACGGGAACGCCCATTGCAACACTGTCTATTTGTAAAAGTTTTTGAGGTAAACTCTCGCATAGGTCTGCCTTAGTTAAAACAATGACAGGATTAGCCCCACTTTCCCACGCTAGCAGTAAATACCTTTCTATTCGTCGTAAATTTAAATCCTCATTGAGGGAATTAACAAGGAAAATGTTATCCACATTAGCGGCAACAATTTGCTCCTCTGTATTTAGTCCGGCAACCTTTCGAGAAAACTTGCTTTTTCGGGGCAATACTGCTTGAATTGTTCCTCTCTGTTCATCTGTCCTAGCTTTTAGAACAACCCAATCCCCGACAGCGGGAAAATCCTCTCTCGTTTCTGCTAGAAAGGCAAACTTTCCGGAAACCTCACATAAAAGCTCTCCCTCTTCTGTCCAAACACGATACATTTTTTTGTGTTCTAGAGCTACCCTACCAACGGAGTAGCCTTCTGTTTTATAAATGGTAAACTTTTCTTCAAAAAAATTATTAAAACCTAATGTTTGTAAATTCAATATGATATCCTCCATGCTTATAAGAAATCTGTATGCGCTACTGCGCAGAAGCTAAGCAAATTCCTAACTTCTTAAATTGATTTTCTTTTTCAAAAGTAAAAAAACCATAGGCTCCACAGCCCATGGTTTAATAAGCATAGAAAAATAGTCATTCCTACATCATTAAACGGCTTTTAATTGGGCTGTGCAAAGAAATTCTACAATTAATGAACGAACAATTAATAATATCTCCATTACACTTCACCCGCCTTCCGTTTACTATTTTCTAATTATATGGAATAAGTAGCCAAAAGTAAAGCATTTCCGAAAATTTTCATTACATATCGTGACACCAACCTAGATAGACTCGCATAAGTTATTGAAGTATATGATCTAGAAGGAGCGAGGGGTATGTCTATAAATCCAAATCATCATGACTACTTTCGTGTTGCAGAAATGTACGACTCATTAGCAAGCTATTATAAATATGTAGACCCAAATAAATATATTGCATATTATCAAAGGCATTTGCAATATATAAACATGGCAACCCATTCCATGCACAATTTTGAGCTACAAGAGCAACAAAGAATGGCCGCCCAGCAGGCGAAGGTACGTTTTGTTCATGCATCATATAACGCTTCAAATGTTGATGTGTATATTAATGGTATAAGAGTATTAAAGGATTTCGCCAATAAAGATGTAA
This sequence comes from Bacillota bacterium, assembly GCA_023387295.1. Taxonomy (GTDB): domain Bacteria; phylum Bacillota; class Bacilli; order Bacillales; family Cytobacillaceae; genus Cytobacillus. The sequence goes on from JAEWIG010000132.1 coordinate 3,567, forward strand.
GTAACTATTTAGCTCTATCTGCAGGAAAATATCAAATTGATGTCTATCCAGCAGGAAATATGGTATCAACTGTATTAAGTAGAAAAATCATTGTTGAACAAGGAAAAGTATATTCATTTTTTATTACTGGGGAGGTTAAAAATGTAAAGTGGCTAGCACTAGAGGATGACTATCGAATACCTAGAGGAGAAACAAAAGTAAGGTTTGTTCATCTTTCTCACGATGCGCCACCTGTTGACATCGCTGTAAAAAATAGAGATGTTTTATTCTCCGCTCTAGCCTTCAGAAAGAATACAGATTATCTTGTCCTCTCACCAATGACAGTTGATTTAGAAGCAAGAATTGCTGGCACAAATGACATTGCTCTCTCCATTCCACAAGTTCAGTTAATGCCAAACAAGGTATATTCAATCTTAATTGTTGGTCCTGCTTCAAATGAGCAAAAATTAGAAGCGGTTATCATTTAATCTAGTTGATGTAAAAAAAGAGCTGTCCAATAAGTGCCTGGGTCTCTCCTCACAACACAAAATATAGAGAAGCTTTATTTGCTTTTCAACTATATAAAGTGTTGGAGGTGCCAGGCTCATCGTTTCGGACAGCCCCTTTTCTTGAGATTGGATAATCTATTTTACTGGAACCATTAAAGTAAAGCGAATATCGTCATCCTTTAAATTAAACTCATCGACCTTTACTTTGATATCGCTTTTTATATTCATTGACTGCAAAGAAACATAAATTTTTTCTTCACTTGGTTGAATTAACACCCATTTTGGGAGCTGATAGAGGTCATTGATCAATTTCAAGACGTAGGATACAGGTAATTGAAGTTGACCAACTGAAATTGATTTCTGTTCCAGCACGATATCACCATTTTCCAATGCAATTGGCGCAAAGGTAAGTTTTAATTGGACACTTTTACTGAAAACGGGAATGGAGCCGTATAATTCAACCTCCTCATCTAAGATGATTTTATAATCAAATGATCCTGTTAATCCTTCTTTATCTAGATAATGATTTATTATTTGATTTAAGTTTTTCTTATCAGTTTGAATCTTTAAAGGTGCGTAGTTATCTTGTTCTAAATTAGTTGTGAAATATTTTTCATCTCCATTTGGGAGGTTAATCAATACGAATAGTAAAATAATAATAATCGCGTTGATTCCTAATAAGAGAAAAAACAACTTTTTCCACTTATTTGCTATCATCGTACATTCTCCTCGGTTTCTGCTCGATATGTTGGAATAACAGCCTGATTAAACACATCATCGATTAATGTGTCATGAACACGATTGGCTATTAATTCATATCCTTTATCATTCGGATGAAAATTATCTGCATAGAGGAGTTGCTCTCCTCCTTCAAGAAAAATATCCTCAACCTGTACAAAATACGTTTCCGGAAATTGAGCTAATACATTTTTACTAGTTAGATTCCAGTCATCAATAATTTCATTAAATTCACTAATATTTGCAAACCATGAATTAAAAGGATTATATAGTCCAACTAATACAACTATACTATTTGGATTTTCTTCTCGTATCTTTTTCATCATATTCATTAAATTTTTCTCATATACTTTTTTCTGCTTTTCAAAAGCTGAGACATTTAGATTCGTAAAATTTTCACGAACAACTTTCATCACATCATTTCCACCAATTGTGATAATAACAATCTCAGCATCTTTAATAGCAGTTTTCACTTCACTTGAACCAAGCTTTTTTAAAAGCTGATCAGATCTGTTGCCCTTTACACCGAAATTATGAATATTGGCATCCTTGATCCCTTTATCCATTTCCAGCATTTCCTCTAGGTAAGGAATATATCCTCCTCTTTGTGTACTATCACCAATACCTTCAGTTAATGAATCACCTACAGAAACGATGTTGATTTCTTTAGGGATAAATTCAGGAGGCAGTTCCTTTTTTACCGTCAATCCTAGCTGTTTAAACTGATTTAAATTCATTTGATTTGTGGAGGAATTACTACTACATGAAACGAATAAGAAAGTAGTGAGTATCAAAATAGGCACGATTATTCTCATTTATTCACCCCATCTTTTTTGAAGAAAAAATAGACCTAGTTAGGTCTATTGTAATGTTTTGATATCTTTTATTATTTCCTCAAAAGGAATATCAGCTAGACCTGGATAATACTTCACAATTATTCCTTCTTGGTTAATTAAATAAAAATATGTTTGATGAACAACTTGGTCATCATTTTTTGGCTTTTTAACGATCGTTTTGAAATTACTCATCGCAAAGCTTTCAATCTTTTCTTGCTCATAACCAGTTAGAAAATACCAATTACTCATATCTGCATTATACTGTTTTCCATACTCGGTTAATACTTCTGGTGTGTCAACGGTTGGATCGACACTAAAAGAAACAAATTCAATATTATCAATTTTTTCTTCTTTGACCATATTTTGCAATTTAGTCATATTTGCTGTCATCGGCATACAAACAGTTTCACAATTTGTAAAAATAAAATCAGCCACCCAAACCTTTCCTTTAAGATCAGCTAATCCAAATGACTGATTATCTTGATTCTTAAAAGTAAAATCTTCAATTGGCCAGTTTTTTGCATCTTTTATTTCTCCTGTGCCACAAGCCGAGAGCAATAGTATAGATAATATTGATATAATAGCCACAAGCCGAAGTTTCATTTTTCTTATCCGCTCCTCTACATGTACGAACTTTATTCTAGCAGACTGCTAACAAAGTTAAAAGATAAATGTATCAAAATGTTGTGAACGGTAAGAATATTATTTGTGATTTCTAGTCTTCTATTAATGGAAGATAGACTCTAAAAATGGTACCTTCTCCTTTTTGGCTATCAACTTCGATTTTACCCTTCATTCTTTCAATAATTTGGAAGCACACCATGAGTCCAATACCTGTGCCCTTCTCCTTCAAGGAATAAAATGCCATCCCAAGGCGCTCTAGCTCTTGTTCGTCCATTCCTACTCCAGTGTCAGCAATTTTAAACACCGCAAATTCCTTTTCTTTATATACAGACAGGCTAAGTACTCCGCCATCCTTCATTGCTTCAATTCCATTTTTAAAAATATTGATAAGAACTTGGGTAAGTTCTCCCTTATTACCAGTAATAAAAATATTATGTTGTAGGTCAGAGCGAATTTGGATGTTTTTTGACATCATTGCGTAAGAGTACATTAAATCCATAACCTTCGCGGCAAGTTCACCAGCGTCCACTACCTCTGCCTGCTCCATATCCGGCTTAGCTAACGATAAATAATCATTAATAATCGTTTCAGCTCTGGTCATCTCCTCTAGCATTAGCCTAATATACATTCGCTCTTCTTCACTCATCTCTTCTTTTGCCAGAAATATTTGTAGAAACCCTTTTACAACTGTCATCGGATTGCGAATTTCATGTGCAACAGATGCTGCCAACTGACCAATGGCATTCATTTTTTCAGCTCTTTGTAATTCACGTTGAAGCTTTGTTTTTTCTAATATTTGCCCCATTTCATCAATCGCATCTTCGAATCTATGTATCGGCTCCACATGTCGATTTACCATTCCTAAGTGCTCTGAAGTTGTAGATAGTCGACCAAATAATTCTGAAAGCTGATTTGTCATATTATTAAAGTTGTCTATTAACCCTCTTAGTTCAGGTTGATTAGTAGATTGCAACTTTACTTTGAAATTACCTTTACTCACTTCAGTTAACCCATAAATAATATCATTAACAGGCTCCAATACTTTCTTTAAGCCCCTTCGTAAAATTTGATACATAATAAGGCTAATTATAAGAATGCTGACAATTAAATAAAAAACAATTGATTTCTGGTAATTTTCTAAAACAGCGGCATTAATATTAATGCTTAATACAGCAACAACATTACCATTATTATCTAAAATTGGTACAAAAGAGAAAATTCTTGAACCGAATTTTCCTTTATATAATTGACTTGATGTCACTTTTTTTGTATCAATCGCTTCCAAATAACCTTTCAAAAATGAGTACTTTGCTTCAATATAGGAAAAAGATTGTAAACCTACGTCTTCAAAACTAGTTGTGCTTACAAGAATAAAAACATTATCGTTGGGTAATATTTCTGGTGCAAGCAAAAATGCACTTGAATAAGGCGCTTTTTCTTCCACTATTGATAATTGTTCTACTAATTTTCGGTAAGATTCATTTGACTTACTACCCTCAGTCTTTACAATCTTTACATCTTCAGCGTTAATCGTTTCACTCCATAATGTAGCCATTTCAACAACACGAAATTTTAGTTGGGTCTCCATTTGTTTGGTTTGTATAAGCAGACTAATACCCACTGTTGAAATAACAACAGCGAAGCAGATAATAAAAGAAAATAAAAATATTTTCCTAAATAATGATAGGTTTTTTATACGTTCTGTCATAAGCCAATCTCCAATTCCAGCCGTTCTTGCCTTAACATACTTTATATCAACTTTCGACAAGGATTAACTAAAATCCTTTTAAAAATATTAAGAACATTATAATATTATCCTAAAAACAAGTTCTTTACCATCAAGAAATAATTCTGTTATCTATATATACTCTCTTTTCGCTTATAAAATGAAAAAACCTGAGATTTCTCTCAGGTTTTCTTTAATCAAATTAAATATTTATTCCTCTTCAGATTCACTTTCATATAGTTCGTCTAATTCTTTCTCCTTCTTAAGCTTCCGTTTATAGACAATTTTTGACAAGTTAATACTTATTTCATACAAAACTAATAACGGAACAGCAACAAGGAAATCGGACATAATGTCAGGTGGAGAAATAAGAACTCCAATGATAATTAGAACAAAGTAGGCGTATTTTCTTACTCTTTGCAGTGCATATGGGTTAAGAATGCCTAATGATGTTAAGAACATCGTGACGACAGGTAATTCAAAAAGAACACCAAATGGGATCGTCATATGCAGAATAAATCGGAAATACTTTTCTGCTGTGAAGTTCGTTGCTAGCATATCCCCACTCAGTTCGACTAAAAATCCTAGTACTGTAGGGAAAATGACGAAATATCCGAAGGCAAGACCAACAATAAACAGGACAAATAATGCCGGAATATAAGAAAGGGATATTTTTTGTTCGATTGGTTTTAATGCTGGTTTAACGAATAGCCATATTTGCCAGGCCAAGACCGGAATTGTTCCCGCAATAGCAATAACAGAAGCAATCATAAAATAAACCCAGATAATATCGCTTGGGCCTAAAACGATTAATTTCACATCGAGATCTCGAACTAACCAATAGTAAATATCTTTAACGTAAACAAATCCAATAACAAAGAAAATAAAAAAAGCAACAACTGAAATGATTAGTCTTTTTCTCAATTCATCTAAATGGTCAATTAAATTTAATTCTTTATCTGCCATAACTTTCTCCTGCCAATTTCAAGTGATAATTAGAAAAGCGCATGCGCATTCGGAACAATTAAAGAGCAATTTGGTCCTGAGAAGATAATTGAACAATGCTTTCATTGTGCTCATCCCCACAAAAACACTATGGATAATATAGTACGTCCTATTCGTCGGGGGAAGGCCTTAGCTCTAGACAGTTATCTTACTTTAAATAGTGCTACTTTCCTATCTGTTAAAAATTTTGATTAAAAAAGGGCAAGATAATATCTTGCGCCTTATTTAACAGTTTTCTTTTTATCTTCTTCTTCGAATTCTTCCATAACATCACTTGTTAATTCTCGAGTGGATTTTTTGAATTCTCTAAGAGTTTGTCCAAATGCACGCCCTATTTCCGGTAATTTTTTCGGTCCAAAAATAATTAGGGCCAAAACAAGAATTAATATTAATCCAGGAACTCCGATGTTTGATAGCATAAAACATCCTCCTTAAAAATGACTTATTAGTAATTTCAATATCATTATAGTATTTTATACACTATTTGTGGAGAAAAGGGATACAAAATTCATATTTAGTTCATAAAATCTATTCTTTTTTTCAGTATGTGATATTTTTCATATCTCTAATCACAATTTTATGTGTAAAAGAACAATGAGGTTGGCTATAAGAACTCGATGTAGTCGATTCCTTATTGACCAACCTCATTGTAACCTACTTCAGTTTAAACAAGCAAATGAAAAAGATTGCTATCATTATTTATTTCCATATAAGAAAAGCCTTTTTTATCCATTCGATAAATTAAGCCAGCATAATCTTCCTTATGCTTCATTTCAATTCCTACTAGGGCAGGTCCATTGTCTTTATTATTTTTTTTTGTATATTCAAACCTTGTAATATCATCTGTTTTTCCAAGTACTTCGTCTAGAAATTCCCGCAACGCTCCTGCTCTTTGCGGAAAATTCACAATAAAGTAACGTAATAAACCCTCATATAATAAAGAACGTTCCTTCATTTCCTGCATTCTTCCAATATCATTATTGCCTCCACTTATGACACATACAATATTCTTCCCTACAATTTCTTCCTTATATAAATCCAAAGCTGCAATAGGAAGTGCACCAGCTGGCTCTGCAACGATAGCATGCTCATTATATAATTCAAGAATTGTCGTACAAACTTTTCCCTCAGGAACTAATAAAATGTCATCCACATATTCCTGACAAATATCAAAAGTTTTTCCACCAACAGATTTTACCGCTGCCCCATCGACAAACTTATCAATTTTATTTAAAGTTACAACAGACTTATTTTGTAAAGACTCATGCATGGATGGAGCACCAGCTGGCTCAACTCCAATCATTTTTGTAGACGGAGAAATACTCTTTACATAAGTGGTTAGACCAGCCATTAGTCCACCGCCGCCAATACTAGCAAATACATAGTCAATTGGATCTTCACAATCGTTTAGCATTTCTACCGCAACTGTACCTTGACCAGCGATTACTTTTTCATCGTCAAATGGGTGTATAAAAGTCATTTTTTCTTCTTCAGCACATTTAATCGCTTCGGCAGATGAGTCATCGAATGTATCACCTACAAGGACAATTTCAACAAAGTCCCTTCCAAACATTTCAACTTGACTTACTTTTTGCCTTGGTGTTGTAGCTGGCATAAAAATCTTTCCCCGCACTCCCAGGTGTCGACAAGCATATGCTACACCTTGAGCATGATTACCTGCACTTGCACAAACAACACCATTTTTAATTTCTTCCTCATTTAAAGATTTAACGGAATAATATGCGCCTCTTAGCTTAAACGAACGGACATGCTGTAGGTCCTCTCGTTTCAAATAAACATTGCATCCATATTTTTCGGATAACCGCTCATTCTTTTGTAAAGGAGTATGGGCAACAATATCTTTTAGCTGTTGGTATGCAATCATAATATCCTCCAACTGCACCCATCTCTTTCTCATTACCTTCTGTTCCACTCGTTACCCTCCTCTTTTCTTTCCATCATTAATTTTTCCATTATACCATGTGTATTACTGAATTCAATAATAATTGTGAAAGTTTTATACTTTTCATTTTTTTGAATAGAAAAGCAGGATTTTAGCATATAATAAGCGAAAGTTATTAGAAAATTTTGTTTTATTCTGTTTTACAATGTTTTACCATTTATTCGGGAAAAATTTATTTTAATAATTGGAGGTGGAAAAGTGGAATTTTCATTATGCAGTCTTGATTGTGCATTACCAGTTGAAGTGACTTTGGATGAAGACAATGGGAGATATATGATTCGTAAAAGTGATTCAAGTGGTGAATTTTTTAATACGCCTCAAGAATTAATCCAATGGATTAAAATAATTTTTCCCCAGAAGAGTTTTGTGACCCGATGGAGTTTCAGGGAATGGTTAAGGAATTAACAAACTACCTAGGAAATCCAACATATTAAATAAGAAAAGCTCCAGTCAATTGGAGCTTTTCTTATTATCTATCTATTTTATTTGTTTCGATGCTTGCTATAATCGTCTGTCTAATTTCCTTAGCTAATTCATTCATATCTTTATTTAGGTATTCATCTGGATGAAAAGGCGGACAAACAGTAATGGTTACATTCGCTGGTCGAACAAGTCGATTATTTTTTTCAAAAATATCAGATGTTCCTTTAATTGCAATCGGTACAATCGGTACTCCAGAATCTTTCGCTAAGCGTAAACTTCCACCTTTAAATTCTGCAATGGGCCCGCCTTTGCTTCTTGTTCCTTCAGGAAAAATAACAATTGAATGACCGTTCTTTAATTTATCAACGCCATCTCTAATCGATTTCACCGCACTTCTACGATCTTTACGATCGATAAATACACAATTCATTGCTTCCATCCATGATGAAATAATTGGGGCTTTCTTCACTTCTACTTTGGATATAAAGCCAAATGGCTTATCAATATAAGCAAGTAATAAAGGGATATCAAAATCACCTTCATGATTACTAACAAATACAACAGGTCCATCAGGTATATTCTCCTGTCCTTTTAATTGAATATTTGAACCTGTAATTTTCATTATCGTTCGTGACCATTTTGCAGGTAATTGATGAATAAACCTATCTCTTTCTTCAACAGATAGGTTCGGATCTAGTTTTTTTATTTTTGCTAAAGTCGGAATACTATAGATTAAATAACCAACCATATAGCTTACAAATGCTAATAAACGAAACATGTAAGTCCTCCTCTTTAAAAACGCAGCCCATCCCTGAGCTGCGAAGCTGTCAATCTAATTTCGTTCATAAATTTCAAAATAATATTCATACGGATTTTTCTCATCCTGCAAGCCCTTTTCTTTGGAAATTAGCGTCCAATCAGACATATTTAATTCTGGAAAATGTGTATCTCCCTTAAACTGAGCATGTATTTTTGTTATATAAAGACGGTTTGCAAAAGGCAACACGAGTTTGAAAATTTCAGCCCCACCGATAACAAAAATGTCTTTCTCGTTTTTTTGACTATATTGAACTAATTCTTCAACAGAATTTAGAACCGTGCAACCTTCACTTGTAAACGATGGGTTTTGGGTTAACACAATATTTTCTCTACCTGGAAGCGGCCGGCCTATGGAATCCCATGTTTTCCGTCCCATCGCGATAGGAAATCCCATTGTAGTCTTTTTAAAAAACTTTAAGTCCTCTGGAAGATGCCAAGGGAGCGCGTTATTATTGCCGATTACACGATTTTCATCCATTGCCCACATAAGTGAAATCATACACTAACCACCCCTTTAATATGTGGATGCGGCTCATAATTTTCAAGTGAAAAATCTTCGAAAGAAAATCCAAAAATATCTTTTACTTCAGGATTAATTTTCATTTGCGGTAGAGATCGTGTTTCCCGACTTAATTGAAGCTCAATTTGCTCAAGATGATTTAAATAAATATGCGCATCGCCAAAAGTATGCACAAAATCTCCAGGCTCTAAATCACATACTTGAGCAATCATTAACGTTAGCAATGCATAGGATGCAATATTAAAAGGAACACCAAGAAATACATCAGCAGACCTTTGGTATAACTGACAGGATAGCTTTCCATCTGCTACATAGAATTGGAACATACAATGACATGGTGCTAAAGCCATTTTATCAAGGTCAGCGACATTCCAAGCGTTGACAATCATCCTTCTAGAATCAGGATTTGTTTTAATTTGATGTATAAGTTCAGTAATTTGGTCAACTGTATTCCCATCGGCTCCTGTCCAAGAACGCCACTGATGGCCATAAACAGGACCTAAATTTCCTTTATCATCTGCCCATTCATTCCAAATTCTCACACCATTGTCTTGCAAGTATTTCACATTCGTATCACCATTTAAAAACCAAAGCAGCTCGTGAATAATCGAGCGCAAATGCAGCTTCTTCGTCGTTAATAACGGAAATCCATCCTGTAGATTAAAGCGCATTTGATAGCCGAACGTACTAATTGTCCCAGTTCCTGTTCGGTCTTCCTTTTTAACTCCATTTTCTAACACGTGTTTACAAAGATCTAAATATTGTTTCATTTACATCCAACCTTTTCATTTATTGCCTCGTTATTATTGTTTAATAATGTCGAGATTTTAGCAAGCTTTATTTTAATTCTTTTATCAATTCATATGTCTTCGGTGCCTTTTCATATAGTAGTTTTCTAGATTCAGGTCCAAGAAAAAACATGGCAAACGTTTCAGCAAAATATTCTTCAGGATAGGATAAAAAGTATCCTTGACCTGAGAATAGCTGAGCTCTTTCCTGCTTCCATATTGATTGAAAGCTGAGGTTACTACTAATTTCATCATATACTAAACGGTCTATCGAATGAGCTAGTTCATGAAGTTCTAAATTAATGGAGCCATGACCATTTCCTTTATCGCTAGAACCAATCTTCACGAGAACTGTCCTTGAGCCTCCGATGCCTGGTACTTCATCCCATGTCAATTCATTGTTATAGCCTCGTGGAAATTTCCCCTTCAGATGATGAGCAGATGTGTTATCGGTTAACTTGCCATTAAATAATTTAAGCTTAATATTTTCTTCATTCATTTTTAATAGGATAGAAGATGGTAGCTGGTCAATTCGAGAAACTATTTTCGTCACTTCTTGCTCATCAAATGGTTTAATTGGAAGGAGGATAAGGTTTCCTAAAAGAGAGGGTGATGTTAATTCTTGGTTGAGAAAAACTGGATTCGGGTGATCCTTTAGCATTATATCCACTGTCGCAGCCTGTGAACTGCCCATTAAGGTTAGAGGAACAGCAATAAATAACATTAAAAAGACTCTTTTTCTCATAAGCAATACTCCATTTTACCATTAGCGAGTTTAATAATGAATTTTTAAATCTAGTTATATTGAATTATATCATAGAGGAATAGGTGTAGAAATATAATAGACGTAGAAACAAAGCTGTAAATAATAGGGTATATTTGTAATATTTAAAGATCATAAAAAGAAGCTGACAATGTCAGCTTCTACTATAGATATTTTATTATTTTAGCTATAAGAACGAACTAGCTCACCTAGTCCTGGTGCATTAATGCCATTCCCAACTGCAGCAAATTTCCAATCGCCACCATGACGATAAAGTTCACCCACAACTAAGCATGTTTTCCCGCTATAGTCATCTGTTAAATTAAAATGAATCATTTCTTGGTTGTTAGCAGAGTTTACGATGCGAATAAATGCATTTTGAATCATACCAAAATGTTGATTACGTTTGACACAATCATAAATATTAACAACAAAAACAAGCTTGTCTACTTGTGCAGGGACACGGTTTAAGTCGACAAGGATTTGTTCATCATCCCCATCTCCATCCCCTGTTAAATTATCTCCTGTGTGTTGAACGCTACCATCAGGGCTTTTTAAATTTCCAAAGTAAATAACATCACTATTATTTCTAATTCTTCCGTTTTCACCTAGCATAAGGACAGAAGCATCACAATCGATGTTTGCACCGCCGCCGCCTCCGAAGAGTGATCCTAAAAAGCCACCGCCACCACTTTTTTGTACAGGATCCCAGCCTAAACCAACCATAATTTTTGTAAGTCCTGGATTTCCCTTTGTTAAGTCTACACGTTGCCCTTTTTGTAAATTAATTGCCATCTCTCTCACCTCATAAATTTATTATTTATTTTGAAGTCACTTGTTCTGCTCATGCAGTCAAAGTAGATTCAGCGATGTGTCATTCATTTCGTCACAAATCTCCATGTTATGAACTCTTAATAAAAAAACTGGATGAATTTAAACTTAATGGGTTTGTTTAATTTTTTTGAAATTTTCTTGAAGCTGTTCTAATCTCTTTGTACCTTCTTCACGCATACGTTTGTTTTCATCTTCAATTGCTCTTGTTTCCTGCATTCCTTTAATGATAATGTTCCAAGATTCCTCGATTGTTTCAATCTTTATGCTTGGACTACCAGCAAGTCTTGCAATATCAACGCTTTGATTAGAAATATTTTGTGCATTTCGAAGAAGCATTTCGTTTGTCCGACGGTCAAGCTCACTCATTGAATCAGCAACAAGCTTCTGTCTCTTTGCTGCGACAGCCTGGATTAGACCATTTTTAAAGATCGGTATCGTTGTGACAAATGCAGAGTTAATCTTTCCAATTAATTTTGTATTCCCTCTTTGAAGAAGACGAATTTGTGGAGCTGTTTGCAATGAAACCATCTTCGCCATCTCAAGGTCATATACTCTTTG
>JAEWIG010000153.1 GCA_023387295.1 Bacillota bacterium
AAGCCTCCAAAATAGAGTAAAATGCTCGCATTCTCGCAAAAAGTGGAGTAAAATACTCGCATTTTCTACTAACCATTATAAAGATAATTATTGATAATGAAAATATACCCTGAAATTAGGCGCTTACGGAATAACGATACGCCGCATCAGAATTTGTTGCTTTTTCTGCAACACTTCTAAAATGATGATGTGCATTGTTTGGATCGAGTGTCATAATGAAATTAATAATTCGTCCGAGCGAATACACATCACTTCGCTTATCACCATCTTTTAACAGCATAAATTGTTCTGGAGCGCAATATGAATATTGTCCAACCGCATTGGTATGAAGCGTTTGATGAGATGTAAACATATTCAAATCTTTTCCAAGACCAAAGTCAGCAATAATTATTTGTCCGTTCATAATAAAGATATTGTTTGGGCTCAAATCCCTATGTATAATGTCTCGACCATGAACTTCTTTCATAATTTGAAGTATCATTCGTATACACGTCGTTTTCGTAGCGTCATTAAATTCTGCATTAAGCATATATTTTTCAAAAGTTTGTTCTGCTAGTTTCATCGTATAGGTATAATCAGATTCATTAAAATCGTATACCTCAATAATACCCGGAATATCCGATAATGATTTTGTAATCAGATATTCCCTTTTAAACCTACTTCTAATTCCTTTATTTGTCAAAAAATCCTCTTTTAATTTCTTAATAACCAAGCCTGTAGATTTTTGCTTATATACAGTTGCAAAACCTCCATCACCCAAGAATATTAGGTCTTGATTTTCTTGAATTAACTTATGTTGTCCATTTGAATCCGTAATCAAATAGCCGTCTGCCTTTAATATCCGATTAAACTCAAGTAAAATGTCTTTTGAAAGATCCAGTGCCTCAACCGCACTGCATTGTTTCTCTTTTATGATAAACCTTGAACCTAAAATAATATCTAGTAACAGATTAACTTTTCCAGAATTGATTATAGCTACGATTTTATCGTATGCATAACTCCACCTTGAAGGAAAGCCCTGTCCATATACATCTTCAAAATTAAAATTATTATTAAAAAATGATACTAATTTCGGACCTGATTTATAGGTATAGTAATCACCTACATCACCTATAAATATATTTGAGATTGCTCGTAATGCATCATTAGAAATCATCGTTTATTTGCCCCCTTCCAGATAAAATTTGTATTCAAATTCAGTTATTCTCCCTCCATACCAGATATAATTCCTTTATTTTTCATTTTACCAAATTCTATCCAATAGTCATATCTTTCTTTTAATAGTACTTTGCGTTCTTCTGTGACGTACTTAATATTTGAGATTTGATTATAAAACTCGTTCATTTTTACTAGTTCTTCTGAACAGTCTGCTCTATATTTGAAAGTCGGTGGTATATGAATCACATTGTATTTTTGATTAAAAACTTTACAAGTAATAAATTGACGATACTCGCTAATTGGTTTCAACCTATCATACGATACTACTAGTGTATCTAACGTGTTTTGAGTTGCACGTTTTCCAGTCAAAAACTTATCCCCTTCATATTCACTTCTTCTTCCATAAATCAATAAAAATTGAGGTTTAAATGTTTTATCTCTTTCACCTTGTGGTATATTAAAATAATCGTAAAATACTAACCTATTTGCAGGTTCACTAATCAAAAATTTCCATTCGTGTAATTGTTCAATCGCTTGATTAAATTCAGCCGTAGTTGTTCCATTTTTATTGAACATTTTTTTATTAGGTTTCTCTATTTCAATAAATACAGGGCAAAACTCTAAACTATTATTTGATAACCATAGAAAATCTGGTTTTCTTTTGTATGCTACACCGAGTTCTGGTTGTGAAATAACTGTATGCATATATGGATAGTGCCCGGATTGTCCAATCAAATTTAATGCCCCCGGCAAGAATGATGGATTTCTTTCAAAAAACTCTTGAAATACCATTTCAGACTCCGATTTTTCTTCAAGTAACTTATTATACTCAATTATAGATTTACTTTCATATTCATCCCATGTTAAACATGTTGCTCTATTTTGAAGAACTTCATATTTCTTATTAAACATATATTTGTGACCTCCTAAAAAGTTATTATGACCAAGCCTTATTTAAATCTATTGTGTTACTCCTTGGTCTTTTTGCTTGTTCCAATATATCCGCCTGAACAATTACTGGGAAATTACAAGCCGTTCCTGTCACCACACAAGCCCCCTGTGGTAAAATTGGTATCATCTCAAAAGATGCTGCATCTAAAAATGAAACCGTTTTACCAATCGCTTTTATATCCTCACTATTTACTAACCTATGTAAGAAGTAATTGTGTAGCTGCGAGATTATAGTATCTGATATATCGGACGGTCTTTGACTTGAAATTGTTAAAAAGGCACCGAATTTTCTTCCCTCTTTGATTATTTCTTCAAAAACCTCTAATCGGTAATCTTTCCATGTCCCGCTCTCCCTTTCAGACTCTTTTGACAGTATGTTATGTGCCTCATCAACAATAATATAAAGTGCTTTTTTTCTGTTAATCTGACTTTTCCTTTTATGTTTGTCATATTCTTTCTTGCAAATTAACATTGGCACAATTTTTCTCATATAAATATTAACATCTACCAACGACACTATGTTTAAGTTGAATGTATTCTGATTACTCTCATTAATCGAAAATACCTTTTTCATATCGGAAAGTCTTGTATCTAATCTTCGAATAACCGGAGCAATATGCTCTTCATTAACAAATCCACGCTGTACATCATATACATATTGATATTTCATTGCAAATTCAAAAATCGCCCAATAATCAGTAATATCTGATTCATAGCGCTTATACTGATCATCTTGAAGAATTGTTATCAAGTCTTCATATGCGGGTATTTGTTTAAACTCTTCTTCAGTATTTTTATATTTGTCGGATCCGAATTCACACATGCTATACCAACTACCAGTTGTAGAATTGAATGAAATATTATTAAAAAAGTTATCAGTCTCTTCTTTCACATCTTGGTATCCAACACTTATAATTTCTTCATAATATCTTTTCACAGAATTATATTTACTTCCAAAATCAAACAATCCTTCAATCAATTCTATCGTTTTAATCTGTATAATTTCACCTGCATCGCTTGATTGGCTCATTAAATATTCGTACTGATTAATGGCTCTTTTTAAAAATGGTTGCTGTGTCTTTTCTGTAGCCTCTAAAATTATTGACCAAAATTCAAGATCAACAATGTCTTTTTCATTCAGATTATATGTATCGTTTTTTCTTCTTGTTGACAGCTTAATCACATTTTTATTTTCTGTTATCGTATTGGAGTATTCGCCATTGAAATCTATTAGAACAAATTTGCTATTCTTTTTAAATTTACTATTTTCACCATAAACATCAAAAAGCTCTGTATAAATTTTTGCTAAGGTATTTGATTTTCCACTACCGGTATTTCCAAAAATACCTATGTGACTACCAAATAAATCTTGCACTCCAAGTGCAAGCTTGTATTGCTCATATGCATTTATATCGCCTATTTTAATGACCGGTTCACCTTCTTTTACGAACGCAAACACTTTTTGTACTTCTGTATCCTTCAAAATATAAACGTAATTTGATATTAGCGGTAGTTCCGATAATCCTCGCTTAAATTTACCATCATCTTCTATTCGTCCCACAATGCTTATTTCAATTACTCTATTTATAGCTTCATTCTTCTCCGCGTACTCAGCTCTTACCGTTTTATCATTTACGTATTCGCCTTCCACTTTCCCAATAATATCCAAGAAGTTTTTCCTAATTTTTACGAAGCTTCCGACTGAAATATTTTTTATTATTTCTCCATTGAAATTCAAAGTAGATGTGTTCTTATCCTGATAAACTTTTGCTCTAACCTTCTGCCCTTTGACCTCAATCACTTCTCCAATTTTTAATATATTATTCATCATGGCAATCACCAAATAAATCTTTCAAATACCGATTTAGTACTGAAATATCTAGGATTTTTTCTGCAGTTCCACCTTCTAATTCCTCTTCAGTTGGATCTTCGTTTTTAACAATCCACACATTATCAAATTTTTCAAATTTATCGTAATACTTCTCAACATCTTTCTTATTAAATGCCGAAATAATTAGTGTCAATGAAGGATTTCCAAGTGCCCTCATTGTGATTTCCTGAATATGTTCATCATCAAATGAAAATCCTTGAGCAAATAAAATGGTATTGTTTTTCTCCAACTCATTACAATAAATTCTCATTAATTCATAATAGTTTTTGTCCATTAATGTATCATTGAACTTCTGTTTAGTAGGATTAACTATTTTGAAACTACTTTTAAAATCATTTATAAATTCTAGACACTTATCCTTAATTGAATCAGAACCTTCAGGTAAAATATCATCCAACTCGTACTTCCCATATCCTGATGAATAATCTTCAATCCATAATTTTTCATCAATAGCATTAAATACTTCTTTGCCTTCAGTAGAAAAAAATTCTTCATACTTGTCATGGAATTCTTTTATCTTTTTAAAATAATCATTATAAACAATTTGCCTATGCTTTCCTTCTCTGATTTTCCAAGTAACAGAACCATGTAGTTTTAATAAGTTGAATATTGGTATTTCCATACAACGGTTTGTAAATATTGCTCTTTCATAATATAACCGGTTAAAATTTGTTGTAGAAAAATAGGGTGTTATTCTACCCTTAAAACCATCATTATAATCAAGAAAAATACTTTCAAAAGCATATTCTAATACAATGTCATAATTAGTAGTGAAAACATTAGCTTGTTTATTTATTACAGCGGATTCTCTATCCATCAAAATATTTTTCCATAATCGAATAAACTCTATTTGGTTTACTACATTTGTATCATTCACCTTATCGCATAGTGGGTAAATAGTTTTGAGAAAAAATTCCCAAAACATATGTGCTTCAATAGCAGCATATTCATTATCTTTTCCATAAAGATGAATTGCCTCTAGGATTTTCTCCGTATCTCCTAGTGTATCTGCTATCCCATATGAAAACCCTGCACCTAATAACAGATTTATATTACTAGACTCAATCGACTTTTTAAATTCACTTCTGAATTCCTTTGAATTGATTACCTTAATTTTTGCCATACACCCTCCTCAATTGCGCAAAAGCCAACGCTAAAGAACTAATCTCTAGTGTTGGCTTTCGATTAATTAATTGTATTTAAAATCTCCTTTAACTTCAAAACTTCCTCTTTCGTTAAAGTTGTACCTTTCCCCATCTTTTCATGTTCTGGAGCCCAGTCACGAATATCGTACTTAGGAGATCCATCATTCCAGCTAATCAGATTGAGCTCTTTTCTCCATCCTTTTGCATTTTCAGATAGTACACCGATCTCTTCTACAATTTCATACTTTATATCAGCCATATCTCTATATTAGTCCTTCCATTTTAGTTTGCGATACCTAATAGTAACTTATTTTATCAATTGTTGGCAGTGTGGTAGATATTTTTCAATTTCTATTACAATACGTCTTTGCTCTTCTAATGGGGGTAACGGTAACATTGTATTAGCTATATCACGCATAACCCAGTTCTTATTACCTACACCACGTGTATTAATATCGCATTGATTTTGAGCAACTGGTGATTTAATTGCATATAATAAATATTTATCATACAATAAATTGCTAGAGAATTTTAGCAATGCAACGCTTACAAATAAACTGAATATTTTGTCTGTATTTACAATTACCGGAATTCCTGTTGTTCCAATTTTGGTTAACAACATATCACCTTTTTCTGGATTACATCTGCTATATAGTATCCTATGTTCATCTTCAGATATAAATTTTGTATTTGAAAAATCAATTTCTCCACTGCTAACATCTTTTACTGATATAAAAGGAATACCTACTGATGTATATTTAGGTGTGCTATGTGTCCCATCACTCAACTTGTTAATTATTGCACCCAACCTAACCCATTTCCAACTTGCAGGAATCTCAAATGGTATCTCATCATC
>JAEWIG010000189.1 GCA_023387295.1 Bacillota bacterium
GAAGTGCCTGATTCAGGCCAGATCCATTGGAAAAAGGGGACAGAAATTGGCTATCTTACACAAATTCCTGATTTTTCAAATGGCATGTCGACAAAACAAGTGTTACAAATCGCATTTTCAAGCCTACTAGAAATGGATAAAAGGATGAAGAAATTAGAAGAAGAAATGGGAAGAGAGCAGACACCTGATCAGCTTCAAATATTAATTGAACAATATGGAGAGATTCAAGATCAATATGGGGTAAAAGGGGGATATGAAATAGAGGCTAATATAGAACGAATCGTAAATGGGCTCCAAATAAATGACTTACTTGATAAGCCATTAGGCCAATTGAGTGGGGGTGAAAAGACAAAGGTAGGGTTAGCCCTAATGTTATTGAAGAAGCCTAATTTTCTATTATTAGACGAACCAACCAATCATTTAGATTTAATGGCAGTTGAATGGCTGGGGAGTTTTTTGCAGGATTATAACGGCACGATCGTTGTTGTTTCTCATGATCGCTATTTTTTAGATGAAGTTGCCAATAAAATATACGATCTTGAGGATGGTGAAATCGAATGCTATCAAACGAACTTCACAGGGTTTGTAAAGGAAAAGGAAGAAAGATTACTTCGAGAGTTTCAAGCCTATGAAGAACAGCAGAAGAAAATCAAAAAAATGAAGGAAGCAATTAAGCGACTAAGAGAATGGGCAAATCGGGCAAATCCACCAAGTGAAGGACTCCATAAACGTGCACGGAATATGGAAAGAGCATTAGAAAGAATGGAAAAGCTAAACCGACCGAATTTGAACCACAAAAAAATGGGATTAGAAATAGAATCGGCTGATCGCAGTGGAAAAGATGTCGCTATTTTAAAGGGAGTTTCCATGTCTTTTGGTGATCAACAATTATTTCATTCTGTTAACATGCATGTTACCTATCAGCAGCGTGTTGCCATTGTTGGGGAGAACGGTTCAGGTAAGTCTACGCTTCTAAAAATCCTTCTTCAGCAAATCCGAGCCAATCAAGGGGAGGTTCGGCTTGGGAGCAATGTGAAAATAGGTTACCTATCACAGCATATTTTTCAGGATGCGGAAGAAGAAACGGTTATCGAAGCTTTTCGAAATGAAGTGAAGGTAACAGAAGGTGAGGCTAGACATATTCTAGCTAGGTTTTTATTTTATGGCTATATGGTGTTCCGGAAGGTTTCGCAGCTCAGTGGTGGGGAGAGAATGCGCCTTCGTTTGGCTCAACTTATGCATCAGGATATAAATTTATTAATTTTAGATGAACCGACGAATCATTTAGATATCGAGTCAAGAGAAGTGTTGGAGGAAGTACTTGAGGATTTTGGCGGTACGATCATTGCAGTTTCCCATGACCGTTATTTTCTAAATCGTCTCTTTGAAAAAATTTATTGGATCGAATCTAAAGAAGTGCATTTCTTTGATGGAAATTATGATTGGGCAAAAGGAAAGCTACAGCAGATTCAGCAGAGAATAATGCCACTACAAGCTGTTAAAAAAGAGAGAGAGAGCGTCAAATTAAAAGTGAGCACAAGTCGTAAACCAAATCTTGGTTTGGAGCAGCTAGAGATTAGTATTGCGGAGGTGGAAGAAAATTTATATTCCATTGAGAAAGGTCTAAATCAGCAAAAGGATTTGGCTGCATTACAGAATCTATATAGAGAAAAAGAAAAACTAGAAGCGAGGCGTGAGGAACTCTATCTTCAACTAGAAGCACTGATTGAATAAAAGACAAATTAAGAACGTTCATCAAGTAAAAAAACTTGACGAACGTTCGCTTTTAATGCTCTTCTTTTAGCTTTCGGTAATGTACAATTCCAATAACATATAATACAATCCATAGAATGCCTAAATATGTCATTATTATCGATGAATTATAAATATCAAATGCATTAAGTATAGAGAATAATATTATTGAAATTCCAATGATAATCATACCTATTTTATATGCATATCTTCCTGCTTTATCCCTATACATCTCATTTCGTTCATCTTTTAAATTTATTTCTTCATCTTCAAGTTTTTCTTTATATTTCTGAGTACGCTTTGGATTATTCCAATAAAAGTATTTTCCAAGCAGTGCCATTCCTCCGACAATTCCGCCTCCCGCTATTCCACTATACAAACTGCTAATTTTACCTTCATTCATAATGCTCATAACACTAAAAAGTATGCCAACAGTCAAATATATAAAGCCGTACCATAGGTATTTCTTATTCATTTTTTGCTCTCCTTCCATAAAAAAATTTTTTCAATAGGTATCTCGAAAAAATCTGAGATTTGAAATGCAAGTTCTAAAGAAGGGTTATACTTACCATTTTCAATAGAACTAATAGTTTGTCTCGAAACTCGAAGTAATTTAGCGAATTCCTCCTGACTTAATCCTTTCTGCTTTCTTAACTTTTCTACTATATTTTCCAACATGTCACCTCTTGTATTTTTGACAAGGTTCCTTTACATTTTTATTGTAACTAACTACTGTATTTTTGTAAAGTTTCCTTTACAAAAATACATAAAGAAAAGACACTCCTTATGAAGTGCCTATCTTTTTTAACTTATTCTTACTCTTCACTATCCAGCCAAACATCCTCGACATGTTTTCTCTTTTGTTGTTTATTTATTTTCCGGTATTCCTTTGATTTGAAAATAATATCAAAGTCATAGTTTTCAGGATACAGCTCGCTGCCTTTAATATAAAGCTTTATACGTTTATGATTAATCGTTCTTTTTTCGCTTTGAATTTGAACGATATAATCTCCCTTTGCATCAGGACCTTTATAAATAATGCCCATTTCCTTCGTTTCGGTTAGCAATACATTATCTCCCTGTTCAAACATAGTAATGGATTCCGTATTCGAATCGGGTGCTTGTTGCTTAGCTGTTCTTCTCGCATATTTATTGCGGGCTACTTGTTTTTGATAATCAGGCTCCTTTAGAGTAGATTCAGCAATTTTATCGCGATAGTTCCGTTTCGTTTTATAGGTGATTTCGTGTGCTTTTTCGATTAATTCTGGATGCATGCCAAGCTTGATAGCGATGTCAAAAGCTTGGCTATTTCCACTTTCTCCAAGGAGTAGTCTGTATGTTGGCTGCAGAGTCTCAATATCGAATTCCATCGTTCCGTTAAGGAATCCACTTGTCTTTTCAGCAAAATCCTTCATCTCACTATAGTGGGTTGTTGCAAATAAAGTGGCACCCTTTTCGTATAGCTGTTCAAGAATGACGATAGCTAAGGCCATGCCTTCACTCGGATCTGTCCCTGAACCTAGTTCATCAAGGAGGACAAGTGAACGATCATTTGTAACGCGTAGGATGTCAATGATATTCACTAATCTTGAGCTGAATGTACTTAAATTTTGTTCAATGCTTTGCCCATCCCCAATATCTACGAAAATATGTTGAAAAATCGCGATTTCACTACCAGGATTAGCTGGAATAGGTAAGCCCGTTTGCGCCATCATTGTCAGCAAACCAACGGTTTTTAAGGTAACCGTTTTACCGCCAGTATTGGGTCCAGTAATGACTAAAGCACGATGCTTTTCGCCAAACTGGATGGATAGCGGAACAGCCTTTTCCCCAAGCATTGGATGCCGAGCCGCTTTAAGATGAATGACATAATCTTCATTCAATAGTGGTGTCGAACAGATCGTTTTTCGGCTATAAGCAGCTTTGGCAAAGAGGACATCATAATGATGCATCGTTTCGATTGCAATCCCAATTGTATGCTCATACTCCAGCACTTTTGCTGTTAATTCGTATAAAATCCGTTCCGTTTCATGCTCCTCTGCCATCCGCAAAAGTTCAATTTCTTCTTGAATATACCCTAGTTCAGACGGTTCCATATACAACGTTGAACCTGAAGCGGAAGTATCAAGGACCGTTCCTTGTACTTTGGAACGATATTGCCTTTTTACTGAAATGGCAACCCGACCATTCCGTTCAACAAGGTTTGTATCCTGCAAAAATGCTGCATACCTCTTTGATTTTACGAGTTGTTGAGCCTTTTCCTTTAGCTTATCAGTTAGGATTAAAAGCTGCCTTCGCAAGTAAGCTAAATCACTTGAAGCATGGTTATCAACCTGACCGTGGCGAATACAACGGTTAATTTCTTCTTCAAGCTCACGAACTTCACCGATGGACTCAGCATATAAACTTACATTAGGAGCTACGTATTGCTTATCCTTCATAAATTGTTTTAGCTTGGTACAATGCTGCAAGAATGAAAGGACATACGTAAACTGATCGGCACGAATAAAAATGCCTTTTCGTGCCTGAGTCAAGTACTGATCCATTTCATCGAGTGTATGAATCGGGACACTGCTGCTAATATTCATGATTTCTTCGGCTTCAGAAATCTCTTTTAATGAGAGCTCCATTCTTTTTTTATCTTGTAAAGGACGAAGAGCTTGAATCGTGCTTTTTCCTCGATTCGTTTTTGCAAAGTGAGAGATTTCTTCTAAAATTTCTTGATAACCTAATACATCAATGGTTTGTTGATTCATCACGAATCCTCCTATTTTCATAAAATTTTATTAGTATTTGCTTTTTATCTTTTGTGTAATTACAAAATCGTCGTCGGACTCACTGAACGAGCCTCGATGTTAACGAAGTAATCGTAAGCGCAGAGAAGTGAGGTCGACGAAATATTACTTAACAAATACTATTGCATGCTTTTTGGATAAAAAAACCGCCATGAACATAGCGCTCATGACGGCAAGAAGAAATGTAAACATGAAATGTCACCAGAATTTGTGTATTGCAAAAAGATCGGATGTTTAAAGAATCCTTCTTTTTAGGCACAAAAAAACTATGACAAACATGCCATAGCTGGTTTCCAGTCTTCTATGCTATGATGCGTGTTCCTAACAAATCCTTGAAAAAGCGTACACTTAATAAACCAGTGCTTAGACTGGTTTTGTACTTACTCAAGGCCGTATGAAATTAACGGTTTAGTTAAGAACATTCACACTCATAAAACAAACTCCTTTGTGAGTTTACATTTTTAAACACCGTAAGTATACAATGTTTTCATGAATGAAGTCAATATATGTAAATGCTAAATGGAACTAATAATTCGTTCAAACGTATTTTATATTACAATCCAATTATAGAGGAGGGAGTAAAATTGAATAACAATTATCGCCCTATATTGAAGCTGAGGAAAACGAAGTCTGAATGGATGTGGGATGTGATTGGCGGCGCATTATTTATTGGAACGATTGCATTTATAGTTTTTTCATGGAACAGTATACCTGACAAAGTCCCTGGCCATTATAATGCTTTAGGTGAGGTAGACCGATGGGGTTCAAAATATGAACTACTTGTTCTACCAATTGTCGGCTTTATATTATGGGGGTTAATGAATACGCTAGAAAAGTTCCCGCATGTACATAATTATCCAGAACGTCTAAATGAGATGAATGTTGAAGCCTTTTATCTAAATAGTAGAAAGCTGTTGAATTCTATGAAAAATGTTTGCTTGCTAACATTTGCCTATCTTATGTTTCAAACTATTCGTGTTGCACTCGGAGATATAGAATCACTTGGGTTATGGTTTCTACCTGTCATGTTGATTGTTTTCGCTGGAATTATCATCAGAGGATTGATTAAAAGTTCAAGAATTAAATAATACTACGATACTCTTTACAACAAAAAAGTAGATTGGACAATTCAACCTATATTTAGACAATAAAAGTATTTCCCGGACAATAATCTCCAAATTCCTACATTAATTAGGATGGAATAGACAAGTTATTAATTTAAAAAATATTTAAGACACAATCCTTTGGAAAAGGATGATTTATTTCACGAAGTTATTATAATAATTGTGCGAGCGATTGCATTATAATCGTAAAAATATTAAAATTATTCCGACTGTAAAAAGTTTAGGAAGGGGATAGCCAATTGAAGAAAGCGCTTGGTGTTGATATTGGTGGAACAAAAATTCGTATGGGGGTTGTTAATGAAGCTGGTGAAGTGCTTTTAGATAAGACATTCCCTACACGAATCCCTTTGTACCCTTATTTAGAGGAACATATATTACAAATTATTGCAGAATATC
>JAEWIG010000348.1 GCA_023387295.1 Bacillota bacterium
CAGCTGCTTCATAATCTGGGTGGTTTGTTGCTTCGCTAACATATTCAACATATGTTACTGTATCATTTGAATCTACAACAAATACAGCGCGAGCTAGAAGGCGAAGTTCTTTAATAGCCACGCCATAAGCTTCACCGAATGAAAGCTCACGGTGATCTGAAACAGTTTGGACATTTTCAATGCCTGCCGCTGCACACCATCTACTTTGTGCAAATGGGAGATCGACACTTACTGTAAGGATTTTTACATTGTCTAATTTTGCTGCTTCCTCATTAAAGCGACGAGTTTGCGCATCACAAACACCTGTATCAATTGATGGAACCACACTGATTAAACGTACTTGTCCTTTACTATCAGCTAGAGTGACCTCAGATAGATTGTTTGCTAAAACTTTAAAGTCAGGTGCTTTATCCCCAACCTTTACTTCATTTCCTAATAATGTAACTGGATTTCCTTTAAACGTAATAGATGCCATGTTTTCTTCCTCCTTAAACAACATATGTATATTGTAAATATATCCTTTCAACCTTTTTTTTGCAATTATTAAACATCGAAAAAAAAAAGTTAACTTCCCAGACTCAGAAAGTTAACCATATTAATGAAGTTTAAATGTCTAAATCTTGTTTTGGTTGATTATAGCTAGAGTTTGATTGATTTTGTTGACCCGATTGGCTACTATCTCTGCCATTTTGTGATTTTTTATTAAACATTTGCTGAATTTTATCGGCTGCTTGTGGAGCTAAATCTAAAATCCGTTCATATAAATGTGTGCTTTCGTCTAGATGAACCATTTTTACTTCATTTGAGTTAACAATCAAAAAGGCTAATGGTGTAATAGAAACACCTCCACCACTTCCACCACCAAATGGCAAGTTACCCGATGTTCCATTTGCTCCACCACTTGATTGGCGGCCATCAAGCTTAAACTCACTACCTCCTGCAGCAAAGCCGAAGCCTACTTTTGAAACAGTTAAGATTACACTGCCATCTGGAGTTTCTACAGGATCTCCAATGATCGTATTAACATCGATCATTTCTTTTAAATTTTCCATAGCAGTTGTCATTAACCCTTGTATTGGATGCTCAGACATTGGCTATAACCCCACTTCATACAGTTTTAGTTTTACTTTCATTTAAAGCAGAAAGAGGCTTATTTCTAAACCTAGGCTTTCCACCTTTCCAATATTTAAATATTTTTATTCCTGCTAACATAGCATGTCCGATTCGAAAATGAATCATACATGAAAAGGTAATATGAGAAATGGCATGTTGAAATTGTGGAGTAATGGTTATAATTGGAACAGTCTGTAACTTAAGAAAGTTACTAATTAATCCGACTATTCCTCCTTTAACAGTCCAAATAGCCCCTGTCACCATCCCTGTACTAGCTGCATCACCTATTCCAACAACTGTATGCCATTCAAGTTTTCTTACCGCCACTTTTTTAAGAAACTTTTGTACAATCGTATGAAGGTATACAACACTCGTTAGAATCTCTTTCGCATCACGTATACTATTAAGCAAGTCTTCAGATGAATATTGGTTCGTACTTTCCTGTTTAGGGCTATCCTGCTTTGTATCAGGCTTTTTTTGCTTTACAACAACAGTTGGCGTATTATCATCGATTTTAATAAGGGGAAACTCACGCTTAAATTTAATTAAACCAAACCATGCTTTGAATTGGATTTTAAGATAATCGTCATCATTATGGTGTTGATAATTTATATAAACTTTTATCTTTGTAAAAATAATAAGAAGAAAAAGGGCAAACAATACGATTAAAGCAACTAGCACCCATTTCAATCTATCCACAACCTTTCAGCCAACTAGTATTACCTCCCTCAAAAAAAATAAACGTGCCTAGCTGCTAATAGCCAGACACGTTTTTTATTATATTGAAAACGTTAGATTCGCTTACTCTTAGGTTTTTACCTTTCATGGACGACTGTTGTATCAGTAAACAAATCATGTAAACCTTGTTTTTTCGGCATGAATGCGATAATAACATATCCAATAATAAGAGCGGCGGATATAAATCGACCAATCCACTCTCTAAAAATAATCGTTCCCCAAGTAAGTGGTTTTCCTTCTAAATCAACCACCTTTAAGCCAAAAACCATTTTTCCCAATGTCTGATTAAAGAATCGGGTCATTAATACAAAGTACGCATAAAAAGTGATTGCCGTTGCAATTGAAATTGGAGCAAACATACTAGATTCTGCTAATGGTATGTTTAAAAACCGAAAGAGTGGATTAATAATTATTCGATCAATACTGCCAATCACAATTAAATCTAATAAATAGGCCCAGAAACGCATCCAGAAGCCTGCAAATTTAACTGGAATGCGGTATCCAATCATATCACCTTGTTCAAGTAATTCATTTGAAGTCATTATCGCACCCCCTATTCAGCATATAAATACATTAGTCGTGGTGAATTAGGCTGTGACAATAGTTTCATTAAACTAGCCATTTCAGCATCAGGACCAATGAATTTCTCTGCTCCCATTTTAAACATAGAGCCAAATCCAAAGCTTTCTGTATACTTAACGACTTTAGCCCCTTCTAGCTTATGGTCTTTCTTCAATTCTTCGATGACATCTTCTGTATAACCAAATCCATCGATTAAGTTTAATTCCTTAGCCTGACGACCGTCATACACACGACCATCTGCGATCTCTTTAACCTTAGCTTCAGGAATGTTTCGGCCTTCAGAAATGATGTTTACAAAACCTGCATAAGAACTATCTATCATCGACTGGAGTATTTTTCTCTCATCTTCTGTCATTTCTCTTGTCGGGCTCATAATATCCTTGTATGGACCGCTTTTAATGGTTACGAAATCTACACCGTATTTTTCCGCAAGACCTGCATAGTTAATACTTTGCATAATGACACCTAGTGAACCTGTTAATGTTTCAGGACTAGCATAGATTTTGTCAGCTGGTGCAGAAATATAATACCCGCCTGATGCCGCCATTGCCCCCATCGAAATATAAACAGGCTTTTTCGCTTCTGATTGAATTTCTTTTATTTTGTCATGAATTTGGGCACTCTCGACTACGCCTCCGCCTGGAGTATTTACTTTAATAACAACGGCCTTTACAGTACTATCTTCCTTAACTTGATTAAGCATTTTCATGAATGCCTGATGGTTATACCCTTCTGTTTGAAAAATCGATGCCGCTCCACCCGTATCTTGAATCACGCCATTGACATCAAGAACAGCAATTTTCTTCGTTTCACTTCCTGCTTCGATAACCTCTTTCGTGAAAACATCACTAGTACTTGCCAATAAATCTGTAAAGGACGTTTCAACATCTTTAAAAGCAAACGATGTTACAACATTAGTAATAATTGAAAAAACAAATACTACCGCTGCAATTCCGAGTGCAGCCCAACGCTTTCCATTCATTTTTTTATCCTCCAAACTTTCATAAATACTAGATGGATTCGGCATACTAATCCTATAATTTGTCATAATGGCAATAAAATTAGTTCTGTGACACCATTTCCATCCCTTTTGGTAAATCCTTACTATCCTTACGAGATACACTTTAAAAATGTTTCAAAAACAAGTAAACTGATTTGGATGACATTATCATACCATAATAAGTTTCCCAAAAAATGAAAAATAGACCAACAAAAAATATGATCAATTGGAGGAATGTAAATGCTTGATCGTCGGAATATTTATTTTTACCATAAAAAAGACGGTGAAATGTTAGAGAAGGTTAAACCTCTTTATGAATTAGCAGAGCTACATAAATTCAATATTGTTACGGATTATAAAAATGCAAATGTTATTATAAGCATCGGAGGAGATGGTACATTCCTCCAGGCTGTCCGGAAAACCGGCTTTCGAGAGGATTGTTTATATGGGGGGATATCAACTACAGGACATCTAAAGTTATATTGTGATTTCCATTCAGATGAAACGGATAAAATGATTGAAGCGATGACAAATGAACAAATTGAAGTAAGACGCTATCCAATAATGGAAGTAACGATTGATAATCAAACCTCTTTTCTTTGTCTAAATGAATTTAGCATTCGCTCTGCTATCATTAAAACCTTCTTACTGGATGTATATATTGATGACCTTCATTTTGAAACCTTCCGTGGAGACGGGATGGTTGTTGCTACACCGACAGGAAGCACTGCCTATAATAAATCATTAAATGGGGCCATTGTTGATCCCCTTATTCCTTGCCTTCAAGTAAGCGAAATGGCCTCTTTAAATAATAATCATTACCGTACGCTCGGCTCTTCCTTTATTTTAAGTGGAGAGAGAAAGCTTACTTTGCACGTTGTGCAGGATGGAAATGATTTTCCTACTATGGGAATAGATAATGAAGCCTTAAGTATCCAGCATGTTAAGAAAATTGATATTAAACTAAGTGAACGGAAAATCAAAACCGTTAAACTGAAAGACAACTCTTTCTGGGAAAAAGTAAGGAGAACGTTCCTATAAAAAAAAATTGAAGCCTGTGGAGTATTGCCTACTCCACAGGCTTTTCTAATTAATATACATAGTGCAGTAGCGCTAAACGCCAACGCTTCTCCCTTTCTTCCATTTCATTTCAAGCTGATGATAGAGCTTTGTTTTTGAAACAGAGTAGAGCATAATCGCTGTCCAAATAAATAAAAATGAAACAAAATGTATTCTCGAGAAATGTTCATGATAAAAAAAGACGCCTAGAATTAATGTTAAGGTTGGCGCAATAAATTGTAAAAAGCCTAAAGTTGCCATTGGAATTTTCTGAGCCCCTTTAGCAAAATAGAGAAGGGGAATCGCAGTAGCTGCACCGGCACTTATTAATAGCAAGTCTGTTTCTACAGATATTGATAAAAATGATTGATTTCCCTTCACAAATAAAAAGATCATATAAGCGAGGGCAATTGGAGTTACAACAAGTGTTTCCAATGTTAATCCTATGGCTGAATCAACCTTTACCATTTTTTTTAGTAAACCATAAAAACCAAATGATAAGGCAAGAATGACTGAAACCCATGGAAATTTCCCGTATGATATTGTCAAAATAAGTACCCCAATTATCGCCATGAAAAAGGATACAAATTGTGCTGGCGATAATTTTTCACGAAAGAAAATCATCCCAAGCAAAACACTGACAAGTGGGTTAATATAGTATCCTAAGCTCGCTTCAATTAAATGGTTATTGTTTACAGACCAAATATACAAAAACCAGTTACAACTTATAAATAAAGAAGCAGCTAATAAAGCATACAGCTCTTTTTTGTTCGCACGAAAGCTTTTTATCGTTACAATGAGTTCTCCCCATTTTCTTGAGAAAACTAAGATAAACATCATAAAAATAAAGGACCAAAAAATTCGATTCGCTAAAATTTCATCGGAACTAACGTGATCAAGTAGCTTCCAGTAAATCGGTAATATTCCCCAAATAAAATAAGAGAAACCCGCATAAAAAATCCCCATTTGAATATCTTTTTTATTCATTAACTAGCCTCAATTCTAACTTATTTCCCAAAAATCACATATCATCGGCGATATTATAGACGATCTCTCCTCCAATAACCGTTTTAGATACATTTATCGTAGCGATCTTATCTGGATTTACCTTAAAAATATCTTCCTGCAAAATCGTAAAATCAGCTAAATTTCCTTCTTTAATGATTCCTCTATTCTGTTCACGACAAGCTGCAAATGCACTTCCTTTTGTAAATAAGCTAACGGCTTCATACACGGACAAACACTCTTCTTCATTATAAATAGTCTTATCTGGATCATCGATATTCGTTCTTGTTACAGCGGCATGTATACCTAGAAATGGATTGAGTGGTTCAATCGGTGCATCTGAGCCACCTGCACACGGCAAGTTGTTATCTAATAATGTTTTCCAAGCGTAATAATAGCCGTTGTGCTCTCTGCCAACTCGGTCCATCACCCACGGAAAATCAGAGGCAAGAAACCTTGGTTGAATATCTAAGATAAGTGGTAATTTCTTTGCACGTTCAATTAAATCCATACGAAGAATTTGTGCATGGATAAGCCGATCTCTTCCGTTTGATGTTAATGGGTGTTTTTCAATCGCATTTAAGACCATTTCAAACGCTAAATCTCCAATGGCATGGACGGCAACAGGCATTTCATGTTCCCGTGCTTCTTTCACAAGTTTATCTAATTGCTCCTGTGAAAAAATAGCCATTCCTGATGTTGATGGATCATCTGCATATGGGTGGCTTAGTAACGCTGTTCTTCCTCCTAATGCACCATCAGCAAAAATTTTCATTGCCCCAAACTCAATCCACTCACTTCCACTATGAAAATGCTCTCCAGCATTTGTTAAATCATCTATTACCTCATGGTGAACAAGGAGATGTGCACGAAAACGAAGACCTTCATCCTCAATAACATGTTTGAATGTATTATATGTTCTTTCAAACCCACCATAGTAACTCAAATCCTCTGTATGTCCTCCGGTGAGCCCTAATTGATAGGCATCTTTAATGGCTTCATGAAGTGCTTTTCGCAAATAGCTTTCAGATACCATTGGAATCGATTGAAAAACTAAATCATAAGCTCGATCCTTTAACAAACCATTCGGCTTTCCTTCTTCATCCTTTTCGATCACACCACCAGGAGGACAAATCGTCTTTTCATTGATTGAAGCTGCTTTTAAAGCTAATGTATTTGCTACAAGCGCATGACGACATATTCTTTTTAATAATACCGGATGGTTTGGGACTACCTCATCCAGGTCACTTGCATAAATTAATTCACGGTTAGCTCCCCAAAGGTTTTCATTCCATCCCTCACCAATAACCCATTCACCTGGCGGAATTGCTTCCGCGTATTTTTTTACTACTTCAAGAACTTCAGCTTTTGATAGGCAGCTAGTTAATTCAAGTCTAATAAGCCTTTCACCATGACCGATTAAATGCATATGGCTATCAACAAAGCCTGGTAGCATTGTATCACCGTTTAAATCGATCTTATGAAGTATTTCAGACCCGAATTTCCCCGCTAATTCAGCCTTCGTTCCTACAGCGATAATTTGACTGTCTTTTGAATAAACAGCTTCTACTTGATGGTTTTCTTCTTGTAATGTATAAATATTTCCACCATACCAGAGTGTCCCCACTACCATGTCTCCCTTTTTCGATAATTTGCTTGAATTTCTATAACTCGGAGCGCTTCCGGCACTTTCGCGTCAAATTTACGCGGAATCTCCTTTACTTGACGCGCAAACGCTACTTTCGCGTCAAGTTCACGCGGAATCTCCTTAATTTGTCGCGCAAACGCTCTTTTCTCGTCAATTTCGCATCGAAATTCCTTAACTTGTCGCGCAAATGCTCTTTTCGCGTCAAGTTCAAGCGAAATCTCCTTAACTTGTCGCGCAAACGCTACTTTCCCGTCAAATTTACGCGGAATCTCCTTAACTTGGCGTGCAAATGCTACTTTCTCGTCAAGTTCACGTAGAATCTCCTTAATTTGACGTGCAAACGCTACTTTCCCGTCAAATTCACACTGAATCTCCTTAACTTGTCGCGCAAACGCTACTTTCGCGTCAAGTTCACGCGGAATCTCCTTAATTTGTCGCGCAAACGCTACTTTCTCTGCAAATTTGCACCGAATCTCCTTAACTTGTCGCGCAAGTAAAGGCATCATCTTAAAAAAATGCAGACGATTTCGCCTGCATCACTAAAAATTCTCTTATTTTTTCGCAGAAGCTTCCATTTCTTGTTTTCTCAACTCTACTCTTCTAATTTTACCAGAAGTTGTTTTCGGAAGCTCAGCTATGAATTCTATTTTTCGAGGATATTTATATGGTGCAGTCAGTACTTTCACATGCTCTTGTAAGATTGGGATAAGTGTTTCATCTGATGCATCGACATGGTCCTGCAGGACAACAAAGGCTTTAACAATATGTCCACGAACTTCATCAGGACTTGCGACAACTGCACACTCCTTAACAAATGGATGCTTTACTAAAGCATCTTCAACTTCAAATGGTCCGATTGTATATCCAGAGCTAATGATAATATCATCACCGCGCCCTTCAAACCAAAAATAGTCGTCTTCATCCTTCTTTGCTCTATCACCTGTTACATAATAATCCCCTCGAAACTGCATAGCTGTTCTCTCTGGATCTTTATAATAGTTTTTAAATAATGCGGGAGTTTCAATATGAACAGCGATATCTCCAACTTCATTTACATCACATATTTCTCCATTTTCGTTGATTATTTCAACACTATTTCCTGGTATTGGTTTCCCCATTGATCCTTCTTTAAGCTCCATGCCTTTTGTGATACCGACTAATAATGTATTTTCCGTTTGCCCATACCCATCACGTACATCAATTGAAAAGTGCTTACGGAAAGTATTAATAACCTCACGATTTAATGGTTCACCAGCAGAAACGGTACTTCGTAAGTTTGGTAATTTGTATTCATGGATATTATCTGTTTTCGCCATAATTCGATATTCCGTTGGTGTACAACAAAGAACATTTACATCGTAGTCCTGTAAAAGCTGCAAATATTTCTTGGGTTCAAACTTTCCGTTATACACAAAGCCTGTTGCCCCTGACCCAAGCACCGATAGAAACGGACTCCAAATCCACTTCTGCCACCCTGGTCCAGCGGTTGCCCAAACCGTGTCACCTTCTTCAATACAAAGCCAATTCGGACCAGCTGTGCGTAGATGAGCAAACGCCCAACCATGTGTATGTACAACCCCTTTCGGATTTCCCGTCGTCCCTGACGTATACGAAAGGAATGCCATATCATCACGATTCGTATCTGCCATCTCAAAATCAATAGAAGCCTTTTTCATTTCAGCCTCCAAATGAACCCAATCCTCAGCCTCTTTACCAAGTATAAATTTAGGTAAATCTTTTGCTTCCTGTAGTTGTGAAATTTGCTCTACATAGGGATAATAGCTAATTATTCCTTTAACATCACCATGAGTAATTCGATATTGGAGGTCCTTTGAACGAAGCATCTCAGAACTAGGGATAACCACCAATCCAGCTTTCAGGGCTGCGATATACACTTGATATGCCTCAATTAAACGTGGAATAATAATGAGAACTGTATCTCCTTTTTTCAAACCAGTTTCATAAAAAATATTTGCAATTTGATTTGCATTATT
>JAEWIG010000269.1 GCA_023387295.1 Bacillota bacterium
TGTCACCTCGTCTCCTCTTTTCGCTCCTTTGCACGAAGTTGTCCACACGCTGCATCGATGTCATGACCTTGCTCTCGGCAAATCGTTACATTAATTCCATGATTTTTTAATATTTTTTCAAATTGAAAAATTTTCTCTCTCGGCGTTCTAACATAATCTCTTTCAGGAACATAGTTGACTGGGATTAAATTAACGTGACATTTGATTCCTTTAACTAGTTTCGCTAATTCTTCCGCATGCTCAACTTGGTCGTTTACTCCACCGAATAACCCGTATTCAAAGCTAACACGTCTACCTGTTTTATCGACATAATAACGGATTGCGTCCATTAAATCCGGTAATTTATACGCACGGTTTATCGGCATTAGTCGACCGCGTAGCTCCGAATTTGGTGCATGGAGTGAAAGTGCAAAATTAATTTGCAAATTCTCATCAGCAAATTGATAAATCTTCGGAATGATTCCGCTCGTTGAAACTGTAATATGGCGTGCACCGATATTTAAGCCTCGATCATGATTCACGATTTTTAAGAATGATAGCATATGATCATAGTTATCGAATGGCTCACCAATTCCCATGATGACAATCGAGCTTACACGTTCATCCGTTTCATCTAGGGCTTTTTGTACCTTTACGACTTGAGCGACAATTTCTCCAGCCTCTAAATTACGCTTTAAGCCTCCAAGCGTTGATGCGCAAAATGTGCAGCCAATTCTACATCCTACTTGGGTGGTAACACAAACAGAATTACCATACTCATGTCTCATAAGGACCGTTTCAATCGAATAACCATCATGAAGCTCAAACAAAAACTTTATTGTTCCATCAGAAGATTGCTGTTGAATAATCGTGTTAAGTGTTGTTAATGTAAACGTATTCGCTAAGGAATCTCGCAATCCTTTTGATAAGTTTGTCATTTCTTCGAAAGAAGAAACTCTCTTCACGTAAAGCCAATCAAATATCTGTTCTGCACGAAACGTTTTTTCATTCACATCTTTAAGCCAGTCTTTTAATTCACCTAACTGCAAAGAATAAATGGATGGTTTTTGTTCACTAGTTGTTTCAGTTCTCTTCGCTGTTTGTTCCATTTATTACACCTTCCTTCTCAGACAAGCTATATAAAAGCCATCTGAACCAATATGCTGCGGTAAAATTTGCAGCTCATTATCATTTACCAACGGCCGAATAGCTTCAGGCATTCTCTCACCTAAAGAATCGTCACCTTCAAAATCTTTGTTTTCCGCTAAAAAAGCTTCAACGACATAGCGATTTTCCTCTAAATCAACTGTACATGTACTATAAACTAGAATACCACCTTTTTTCAATAAAGGGGAAACAGCTTTAAGTAAGTTTTTCTGTATAGTAGCAAGCTGGAAAATATCTTCTTCCTTCTTCGTATACTTCATATCTGGCTTTCTTCTCATAACTCCTAGCCCTGAACATGGTGCATCCAGTAAAATACGATCAAACGATTCCGGTTTAAAATGCTCTTGAACCATCCTACTATCAAGTGTCTTAGCTTCAATATTCTTTAAGCCTAGTCTGGTTGCATTGCTTGTAATTAGTTTTACTTTATGCTCATGTAAATCTAGTGAAATCACCTGTCCACTATTTCGTAGTTTTTCCGCAATATGGGTTGATTTCCCACCAGGTGCCGCACATGCATCTAAAATATGCTCATTTTCTAAAGGAGCTACCGCATATGCAGCAAGCATAGAGCTTTCATCTTGAATCGTAATTAGGCCTTCATGAAATGCATTCGAATTAGCTAAATTTCCGCGGAGACATTTAATAGCTTCTGGAATAAACGAACTTGCTTCAACTTGAAAGCCTTCTTCAGCTAATTGTTTTAGACAATCTTCTCTCGAAATCTTCGTCTCATTAACTCTCGCTGTTTGCAATGGTGCTGTTAAGTTAACCTCACACATTTCTTTCGTTTGCTCGAAGCCAAGCTGATTGACCCACCTTTTCACAAGCCATAATGGATGACTTGTCTCTATCGCTAATCTTTCCACCGGATCTACTATTTCTTCTAGAGATGGTAAGCCTTGTCTTTGGATATTACGCAATACCCCATTTACCATTCCTGATATTCCTTTATGACCACGATTTTTAGCAATTTCTACTGCTTCAAAAATCGCTGCTCGATCTGGAATTTTTTCTAAATAAACCATTTGATAGACGGTTAATCGAAGCAATTGTCTTACCCAGCTTTCAAGCTTCTTGTTCCCTTTAATAAATGGTTCTAGATAGAAATCAAGACTCATTTTTCTTTGTAATGTACCATATGTTAATTCAGTGAGTAGACCGATATCCTTTTGCTCAAGTTCATTCTTTTTGATCGCATTATTTAAAAGGAGATTGCTGTAGGATTGATTCTTTTCAACAGCTTCAAGTAAATCAAGTGCTGTTTCTCTAACGTTTTTCTTTTTTGTTTTTTTCATTATTCTTCCCCTAAACGACTTCCTAAAGCGATTTGTGAGCTAGCACCTAGCAAAAATTGAGCAGCTGACATTTTTTTCTTTCCAGATGGCTGTAGCTCAGTAATTTTTATCGCTGTCTCGTTTCCAGTTGCTACGATAATGCCATCAGCCTCTAGTTTAATAATGGTTCCTGGTGCCTCTTTTGCTAGTCCTTTTACTTTATCTGCCCACCAGATTTTCCAAACTGAACCTGCTACTGTTGTATAAGCTACTGGCCATGGATTTAAGCCGCGAATATGGTTATAAATTTCTTCACCCGGCTTCGTCCAGTCAATTTTTTCTTGCTCTCTTCTAATATTAGAAGCAAACGTTGCTTCCTCATCATTTTGCTTAATAGGTTCCAGTTCACCCTTCAATAATTTAGGTAGGGTTTCTGATAATAACTTTGACCCTGCTAAGCTTAATTTATCGTGTAGGGTGCCAACCGTATCTGTTTCAGCAATCGGAACTTCAACTTGAGTTAAAATATCTCCTGCATCAAGCTTCTCAGCCATATACATAATGGTGATACCTGTCTTTTCTTTACCTTGAATGATGGAATAATGAATCGGAGCACCACCTCTTAGTTCTGGAAGCAACGATGCATGAACATTAATACAGCCATGTTTCGGTGCATCTAACAGCTCCTTCGGTAAAATTTGACCAAAAGCAGCCGTAATAATCAAATCAGGTTGTAATGCAAGAATTTTATCTAATTCTTCTCGCTCTCTTATTTTTTCAGGTTGAAAAACAGGAATACCGTGTTTTACAGCCTCCACTTTAACAGGTGGTGGTGTTAAAACTCTTTTTCTACCAACAGGGCGATCTGGCTGAGTTACAACACCAATTACCTCATAACCATCCTCTAAAATTTGCTGTAAAACAGGGACTGAGAAATCGGGTGTCCCCATAAAAATAATTTTTGTCATTCTGTTTCCAACCCTTCTAACTCTTCTTCTTTTAAATACCTTGTAACTTTTGAAGTAAATAAAACACCATGCAAATGATCGATTTCATGTAAAATCGCTCTTGCTAAAAAATCCTCTGCTTCAAAAGTATAAAACTTCCCTTTACGATTCTGTGCTTTGATTTTCACATAATATGGTCTGTTCACTTCACCATACAGATTAGGAAAACTTAAGCAACCCTCAACACCAACTTGCTCCCCACTCGTCTCTAATACAACTGGATTAATCATTTCAATTGTGCCATTTTCATCATCAATATCAACAATCGCAATTTGCTTCGCAAGATTAATTTGTGGAGCAGCTAATCCAACACCATCATACTCAATCATTGTGTCATACATATCATTTAACAGCTTAACAAGCTTTTTATCAAAAACGGTAACAGGTTCACACTCTGCCTCTAATATGTCAGCAGGGTAGGTGACAATTTTTTTCACTGCCAAAATAGTTCCTCCAATATATTGTATATATTTAGCATTTTTAACCATTATCCTTACATTCATAACCACTTTACTTCATTCAAGCACAAGATTTTCACATTAAAATGTATGGGTTCACATCGACAGAAATTTGCAATCCGTCCTGCGCGATTTCCTGTTGATAATGATCAAGTATTTTCTTTATATTCATCGTGAGCTCTGGCTCCCGCTTGTATTTTATCAAACATTGATAGCGATATCTATTTTTGATTCTTGGGATCGGTGAAGCAACGGGACCTAAGCATATTGCTTCCTTCGAAAGTCTTGCACTTATAAATGCGGTGATTTTTTCGGTAATTGAAATAACCTTCATTAATTCTTCGTGGCTAACCGTGATAAGCGTAAGATAATAAAAAGGCGGGTATCTATGAATTTTCCTGATCATCATTTCTTTTTCATAAAATCTATCAAAATCTTGTTCTCCGGCAAGCTCAACACTATAATGCTCAGGTGTATACGTTTGTATCACTACTTCCCCTGCCAACTTATGTCTTCCTGCCCGTCCGCTCACTTGCGTTAAAAGCTGAAACGTTTTCTCTGATGATCGAAAATCAGGTAAATTTAGCATCGTATCAGCCGATAGAACTCCTACAAGCGTAATATTAGGAAAATCCAATCCTTTAGCTATCATTTGTGTCCCGAGTAATATATCCGCATGACCTTCCTGAAATTGGTCAAGCAGTCTTTCATGCGAGCCTTTTCTACTAGTTGTATCGACATCCATACGGATGACTCTTGCTTCAGGTAAAACCTTCGCTATTTCCTCTTCTACTTTTTGTGTCCCTGTTCCAAAGTAGCGAATATGCTCACTGTTACATTCAGGACATTCCTTAGGTACATGTGCTTCATAGCCGCAATAATGACATTTCATTTGCTCACTAAATCGGTGATAGGTTAATGAAATATCACAGTTCGGGCAATTTACAACATAGCCACAACTTCTACACATAACGAAGGAGGAATGTCCCCTTTTATTTAGAAAGAGAACGATTTGCTCCTTCTTCCCTAATTTTTCAATCATTTTTTCTAGCAAGACTCTCGAAAACATCGTACGATTTCCATCCCGCAACTCTTCTCGCATATCAACAATTTCAACCGTTGGAAGTGATTGATTATTCATACGATTCGGCATGGTAAGAAGCTTGTACACTCCTTTTTTCGCTCTCGCAAATGATTCGAGAGAAGGTGTAGCACTGCCTAGAATGACTGGGCAGTGATATTTTCGAGCTCGTTCAACTGCAACATCACGAGCATGATAACGCGGGTTGTCCTCTTGTTTGTAGCTTGTCTCGTGTTCTTCATCAATAATAATGATTCCTAAATTTTCAAAGGGGGCAAAAATGGCTGATCTGGCACCGACAACGACTTTGACTTCCTTGCGTTGGATTTTGCGCCATTCATCATATTTCTCACCCGCTGATAAGCCACTATGCATGACAGCTACTTGGTTTCCAAATCTCCCTTTAAACCTATGTACCATCTGAGGAGTAAGGGAAATTTCCGGCACAAGCACAATTGCTTCTTTTCCCTCTTGAAGTACCTTTTGAATGGACTGAAGATACACCTCTGTTTTCCCACTGCCTGTTACACCATAAAGCAAAAAGATTTCGTGCTTCTTTTCCTCAACCGATGCAATAATTGGCGAGATCGCATTTTCTTGGTCAAGCGTTAGTGGAAGCGGTTCTGTACGCGAGAAATGCCTTTCTTCGAATGGATCACGGTACACTTCTTTTTCTATTTCAGCGAGGATTCCCTTCTTTATTAACCCTTTTATAACAGCAGTAGAACTGCCGAGTAGAGATAAAAGCTCACGCTGTTCAACTGCTCCATCAGCCTGCAAAAAATATTCAATCATTTCTTTTTGTCTTATCGCTTGAGTCGATAGTTTTTCTTTTTCTGCTATTAATCGGTCTTTCGGCAATGCTCGAGAAATATATTTTACCTTCTTCTTCTTTACTCTTTCTTTCACTTCATAAAGGATTTCAATATTCCCTTTTCCTGCCTCTTTTTGCAGCAAAGATATAGAGCCATGCTTTAAAGCATCTTCCCAGAGAACCACACTTTGGTTATTAAAAATTTTTTGAATCTCATTAGGCAAAGCTTCTATGTTATCAACTGAATTGGATAAACGAAGCTTTTTCTCATATTTTGCTTTTAAGGCAGCCGGAAGCATGACTTGATAGGCAGATATTTTATAACACATCGTTGTTTCTGTTAACCAATTTCCAAGCGCAAGAAGCTCTTCATTTAATATGGGTGTTAGATCCATCGGTTCAATTAATTCTCGGAGCTTTTGAAAATCCGATTCCTTTTTGAGCCCAATAACAAATCCTTGAACCTTTCGGGGGCCGAACGGAACAACCACTCTCATTCCAGGCTGAATGACACCGATTAAATGTGTAGGAATTAAATAATCAAATGCTCTATCTGTTTGTTTTGCCGGTACATCAACAATAATACTGGCAATATTCATTTTCTTACATCCTTTAAAAGTT
Source organism: Bacillota bacterium (assembly GCA_023387295.1). Lineage (GTDB taxonomy): Bacteria > Bacillota > Bacilli > Bacillales > Cytobacillaceae > Cytobacillus. Next base: position 6,405 of record JAEWIG010000269.1, read on the forward strand.
GAGAGGCTTCTTCAAGAATTTTAACGGCAATTTCGTTTTTAGACATAATCGGTAACTCAATAAAAGAGCCATCTTTCTTAAACAATGTAACGATATTTGTATCCGTTCCAAAGCCTGCACCTTCTGTTGTGACATTATTAGCAACAATCATATCAGTATTTTTCTTTACAAGCTTTGCTTGTGCATATTCTGCAATATTATTTGTTTCCGCTGCAAAACCAATTAAAACTTGGTTCTGTTTTCTTTTGCCTAGTTCGAGAAGAATATCGTTTGTGCGCTCCAGTTCTAGTGTTTCGGAACCTGGTTGCTTTTTCATCTTCTGCTCATAGCTTGTCTTTGGACGATAATCTGCAACAGCAGCAGTTTTAATAACAATGTCAGCATGTTCATATTCCTTCATAACAGCCTCATACATCTCTTCGGCACTTACCACATGAACAAGCCTAACTCCAGCTGGTGGCTGGATCGAAACAGGACCTGAAATTAGGATAACCTCTGCACCAGTTTGAACCGCTTCAGCTGCAATTGCATAGCCCATTTTTCCTGAAGAGTGGTTCGTAATATATCTGACAGGGTCAATTTTTTCTCTTGTCGGCCCTGCTGTAACGACGATCTTTTTACCGGAAAGATTAGGATGGCTTGTCTGAAAAAAACGTTTAATATTTTCTACGATAATTTCTGGTTCTTCTAACCGTCCTTTCCCTACATACCCACATGCCAGATAGCCCTCAGATGGTTCAATAAATTGATAGCCGAATTCATGCAATGTCTGAATGTTTTTAACAACAGCTGGATGGTTATACATGTTTACATTCATCGCGGGAGCAATCCATACAGGTGATGTTGCAGCAAGCAATGTCGTTGTAATCATGTTATCAGCTATTCCATTTGCCAGCTTACCAATCACGTTTGCTGTAGCTGGAGCGACTAAAGTTAAATCAGCCCAGTCTCCTAAATCAATATGAGCAATGACCTTTGAATCCTTTTCATCAAATGTATTCGTAAAAACGTCATTTCTTGACAAAGCTTGAAATGTTAAAGGCGTTACAAATTCTAGTGCTGACTCACTTAAAATCACTTTCACATTTGCTCCTGCTTGGGTTAACTTACTTGTTAAAGCAGCAGCTTTATAAACCGCAATTCCGCCTGTAACACATAATAGAATATTTTTACCGTTTAGCATTATTTAACCCCCATGCAAACTAATCAAAATCGCCTTAGCTAATTTACAGCAAGTTTCTTTTCACAAACTATGCTTTTATTTACCTGTAGCTTTACCTTTATTATGCAAGAAGACATCATAATTTTCATCTAAAAAAGAAAAGTGCAAGTGCCTCGTTCAGGGGCGACAAGCATAAGGCAAGCTGGCGAGAGGGTTGTTCTTTAACCAACTTGACAGATTGACTTATGACCTCGAGCCCCTAGGCACTTTCGCTAGACACAAAAATAACAACCCATAAAAAGGTTGTCATTTTTAATCTTTATTCGTATGCTTCTTCCTTTTGCTTAGAAGCTAGACGGTAATGAAGCACATCAGCATTAATTTCTTCAAGTGCTTTTCCTACATTCTTATAGGACACATATTTATCAAGGATAAGCTTTTCGTCTACTTGTAGCTTGCGTGCGCGTTTAGCGGCAACAGAAACTAGTGAATATTTCGAATCAATTTTTGTCATTAATGAATCAATAGAAGGATTAAGCATTTATTATTCTACCTCCAGCAATTTTTTATATCGTGGCTCTACTCGTTCTCTACGCAAATGTTCTGCGATGACAATTGCATTTATTTTTTCACAAGCTAGAGCAATTTCATCGTTTTCAACAACATAATCGTATAAGTGCATCATTTCAATTTCTTCTCTTGCGGCAGACATTCGGTTATTAATAACATCTTCCGTTTCAGTCCCTCTTGTGACAATTCTGTTTTTTAATTCAGATAAGCTTGGAGGAACGAGGAAAATAAATAACCCATCAGGAAATTTCTCACGAACTTGACGCGCACCTTCTACTTCAATTTCCAAAAAGACATCCTTTCCTTTTTCCAACGTCTCTTTGACATAGTCTACCGGTGTCCCATAGTAATTCCCAACAAATTCAGCGTATTCGAGGAGTTTTCCTTGCTCAATTAAAGCTTCGAATTCCTCACGCGATTTGAAGAAATAATCTACGCCATCAACTTCGCCTTCTCTTGGTTTTCTCGTAGTCATCGAGATCGAATATTCGAAAGCTGTATTTGGCTGTGAGAAGATTTCTTTTCTAACAGTCCCTTTACCTACACCGGAAGGGCCGGATAAAACAATTAAAATTCCCTTTTCTTTCATACACAACTCCTACCCTTCATCCATAATTTCATCACGATCATCTAAGCGGTGGGCAACTGTTTCTGGCTGTACGGCAGATAAAATAACATGGTCGCTGTCCATCACAATAACAGCCCTAGTTCTTCTTCCATATGTAGCATCAATGAGCGAACCACGGTCACGTGCATCTTGGATAATTCTCTTAATTGGTGCTGATTCAGGGCTGACAATAGAAATGATTCTATTAGCAGAAACAATATTGCCAAAACCAATGTTAATTAATTTGATCGACATGTAGGTCCTCCATGTACAATTATATATTTTGACCCTATGTCCTTTTTCTAAACAAGGGTTATTAAATATAATTACAAAAAATGCGTCACCATAAAAAAAGGGTAATAGAAATTTATCTATTACCTAAAGAATTATATCACACTTTATTTTCTTTTTCTTGCTAAAAATGATCCTGCTAATAAAAATGTTGGAACAGCAGCTAAACCGATTATTAATAACCAATCATGCAGTTCAACAGGGACCGTTTGGAATATTGGTTGTAAAGGTGGATAATAAATGACAACAAAGAGTAATAGTAGAGAAGAAATAACCGCCCAAACTAAATATTTATTCCCAAAAGGATTTCTTGCAAAAACGGATTTTTCACTACGACAATCAAATACATGGATAAGTTGTGCAAGGACTAGAGTTGAAAATGCAACCGTTTGTGCATATTCTAACTCATCAGGGTGCGCCTTATAGGCAAAAATAAAGGCGAGCAGTGTAACAATTCCAATTAAAAAACCTCTCGAGACAACCTTCCAGCCAAGCCCTCGAGAAAATACTCCTTCCTTAGGATTTCTTGGCTTACGTTTCATCACATCTTCTTCTGGTTGGTCAAGACCTAAAGCCATTGCAGGCAGTCCATCCGTCACTAAATTTACCCAGAGAATTTGAATGGGAACTAATGGGAGCGGATAACCTAAAAGCATCGCAAATAACATGACGAGAATTTCACCTACATTCGATGCTAATAAATACCTGATGAATTTTCTAATATTCTCGTAAATATTTCGTCCTTCTTTTATTGCAGCTTTTATCGTTGCAAAATTATCATCAAGTAGCACAAGAGCAGAAGCCTCTTTCGCAACATCAGTACCTGTTATTCCCATTGCGACACCAATATCGGCGGCTTTTATCGCCGGAGCATCGTTAACACCATCTCCTGTCATGGCGACAATATGCCCTTTGTTTTGTAAAGCTTTTACAATCTTTAATTTATGTTCAGGAGATACTCTAGCAAAAACAGCGACTTCATCTACAACACTCTCAAGCTCATCAACATTCATTTCAGAAAGTGCCTGACCATCAAGTACTTTCGATGTTTTAGTTAAAATTCCGAGTTGTTTCGCAATCGCTTGAGCCGTTATAACATGGTCACCTGTAATCATGACCGTTCTTATGCCTGCTTCCTTACACTCTCTAACCGCATCCTTAACTTCAGGACGCGGCGGATCAATCATCCCTTGAAGACCGATAAAAATCAGATCCTTTTCGGCTTCTTTTTCATGTAGAACAAATGTGTTTAGTGGTATTTCTCTAAACCCAATGGCAATCGTCCTTAATGCTTGGGAGGCTAAGCCCGATATGGCAGATTGGATTTTGTGATTCATTTCACCAGACATAAAATGACGTTTGCCATCCCACAATACTGTTTTACAAACACTAGCTAATACATCAGGAGCTCCTTTTGTTACAATAAATTGTCTTCCATTTTGGTCTTTGACAATAATACTCATCATTTTCCTAGTTGAATCAAAAGGGAATTCCTTCACAATTTCATATTGTGATAATAAGGTAGAACGACTGAAACCAGCTTTCATCGCTGCAACGAGCAACGCTCCTTCTGTTGGATCACCATCAATTACATATTCTTGATTTTTCTGTTTAATTTCTGCATGATTACAAAGCATCCCAAATATCAGCATTTGCTGAAGTGCTTTATCTTTTTTCGGATCAACTCTTTCTTCATTATGATAGAACTGACCTTGTGGCTCATAGCCTACCCCATCAACAAGCCATTCTTTTCCACCGCTCCAAAGATTCGTTACGGTCATTTCATTTTGCGTCATTGTCCCTGTTTTGTCTGAACAAATAACAGATGCACAGCCAAGGGTTTCAACGGCTGGTAGCTTTCTTACAATCGCTTTCTGTTTAATCATTCTTTGGACACCAAGTGATAAAGCGACAGTAACAATAGCAGGTAAACCTTCTGGGATTGCCGCGACTGCTAATGAAACGCCCGCAAGAAACATTGTATATAAGTCATGTCCTTGAATGACCCCGACAATGACAACTAATATCGTTAAAATGAGTGCAACCGATATTAAAATTTTCCCAAGTTGCTCCAGTCGTCGCTGTAATGGTGTTGTCATCGTATCAGCATTTTGCAATAAGTCGGCAATTTGTCCCATTGCTGTTCTCATTCCTGTCGCTATAACAACACCGACACCACTCCCCCGCGTAACGAGCGTGCTCATAAAGGCCATATTTTCCATGTCGCCAATTCCAATATTAGACAGTTTTAAAGCACCTGTCGTTTTAGTAACAGGTAATGATTCACCTGTTAAAGCTGATTCCTCCACTTCAAGACTATGGGATTCAATGATTCTAACGTCAGCCCCGATTCTATCCCCACTTGAAAATCTCAGTATGTCCCCTACGACCACTTCTTTAGAAGGGATTTTAATCCAGTCCCCATTTCTTAATACGCTTACCTGGGGTGCCGTAAGCTCCTTTAAAGCATGAAGCGACCTTTCAGCCTTTCTCTCTTGAAAGAAACCGAGCAAGCCATTAATCATAACAATAGCAATAATAGCTACAGCATCAATGTATTCACCAAGCAACCCAGAGATAAGCGTTGCTGCCAATAATACTAAAACCATAAAATCCTTAAATTGACTAAAAAATAGGAGTAATGCTGATTGTTTCTCACCTTCATTAAGTTCATTAAAACCAAATTGTTTTCGTCGTTTTTCTACTTCGTCATTAATCAAGCCAGTGGCTTCATTAGCACCCATCGCCTGCTTGATCTCTGTTTCATTCATTTCATGAAATTTCATCCGGACATCACACTTCCTCCTACCAATAAGCTATATTTCCAAATAAATTGACATGCGATCTCATTCATCTAAAGAAAGCTTATTCAGCCTCGTCCAAAAAAATGCTATTATTATAAGAAAAGCGGAAGCGGCTTGTTCACCCCCGACAAGCATAAGACGAGCCGGCATAAAGGTTGTACTTTAACCTTTGTGACGGATCGGCTTATGACCTCGAGGGGGTAGGCGCTGTAGCTAGACAAAATGAAAAGCGGAGAGTGCCTGCTTATCGGCGACAAGCATAAGACGAGCCGGCAGGAAGGTTGTCCTTTAACCTTCTTGACGGATTGGCTTATGACCTCGAGCCGATGGCACTCGGA
>JAEWIG010000354.1 GCA_023387295.1 Bacillota bacterium
TATTTAGTCCTTGATCAATCGTATTTAGAGAAGCCGAACTTTGAGGGTGCTAAATATGTATGGTCGCCTCCACTGCGTGAAAAATGGAATCAAGATGTTTTATGGAACGCTCTAAAGACTGGGCAGCTTCAAACAGTGGGTTCTGACCAATGCTCCTTCGATTTTAATGGTCAAAAGGATTTAGGGAAAGGGGACTTTTCAAAAATCCCGAATGGAGGTCCAATTATTGAGGATCGACTAAGCATTCTCTTCTCTGAAGGTGTGAAAAAAGGGAGAATTTCAATTAACCAATTTGTTGATATTACATCGACTAAAGTTGCAAAATTATTTGGTCTATATCCGAAAAAAGGTACGATTGCAGTAGGAGTTGATGCAGATATTGTTATTTTTGATCCGACGATCGAAAGAACTATTTCTGCAGAAACTCATCATATGGCAGTAGATTATAGTGCATTTGAAGGAATGAAGGTTACGGGTGAACCAGTTTCGGTTCTTTCAAGAGGAGAATTTGTTATTCGAAATAAGGAGTTTGTTGGAAAATTAGGTGCTGGTCAATTTTTGAAGCGAGCAAAATATGGGGAAAATAAACAAGTAGAAGAAAGTAATTCAGTGACAATATAAAGTGAAATATGGCTGACTGGGGAGTTCTTTGTGGTACTTCCCAGTCAGAAAATAATTACGCGAAAATAAATCTGAAAATTTAGATTATTTTTCGTTTACCAGAGGTTTTTACGCCAAAGCAAATTCGACTAAATTAAAGGGGTGTATGTATGAACAAAAATGAAGGCTATTTACGGTCACCTGATTTATTACCGATTACTTCTAAACAGAGAAACATTGGGGCAAAAGGCTTTGCGGTTATTTGGGTAGGAATGGCTGTGGTTTTAGCAGCCTTTGCAATTGGCGGCTCTGGAGTTAAAAGCTTACCTCTAGGATGGGTTATTGTTGCTACATTAGTCGGTTCGGTTGCTATTGGAATTTTTATGACAATAATAGGAGATATTGGAGTAGAGCATGGACTATCGTTTCCTGTGTATATGAGGGCGCCATTTGGCACGATAGGGACTCATATACCTTCCTTGGTTCGGGGAGTCACAGCTGCATGTTGGTTTGGCCTCAATACGTACTTTGGAGCAACAGCGATGAATGGAATCTTAAATATATTGTTTGATTTTGATAATTGGTTTGCTTGTTTCCTCATTTTCGCCGCATTACAGCTTATTAATACTGCACTTGGAATTAAGGCTGTTGAGAGATTTGCAGATTTAGCTGCCCCTACGATTATTCTTATTTCTGCCTGGATGTACACATCACTTTCTGATAAAGCAATGGAGCAAGGCAGAGAGGTTTGGTCCTGGGTTGAGAGTCCTGCCACAGGTGGAGCTGCAATTACCGCATTCATGGTAGTTGTTATGAGTAATATGGGTTTTTGGGCTACATTAGCAGCAGATATGCCTTCACTATCAAGATTTTTTAAAGCACCGAAAAACGAGCGAAATTGGTTCAAACGAAATAAATCCCAGATTGTAGGAAGCATTATCGTTATGCCAATTGTTAATACATTTATGATTATTATTGGTGCTGTTTCATATATTGCCGTTTCGAATTTTGATCCTGTAGTTGCGCTTCAGGAAGCTGCTAGTGGATTTATTCTCGGCATTCTCTTGTTAATGATCGTTTTTGCTCAATGGTCTACGAATACGTCTGCAAACGTTATTCCAGCGGCAACGATTTTTTCTAACGTTGGAGGACCAAAGGTACCGTTTTGGTTAGCGGTCATTATCGCAGGGATTGTCGGTATCATCGTTCAGCCGTGGAGCCTATTTGGGATTATTATTCCAGCACTTCTTATAATCGGTGGAATTTTATCTGCAATCGTAGGAATTTTATTTGTAGACTACTATCTCTTACGAAAAAGAAGAGTGAATGTTCAAGAGCTCTATGAAGATCGTGGACAATTTAGATATTTAAATGGCTTTAATATGGCAGGCATGCTCGCTTGGATTATTGGTGGTATTGCATCCTATCTGTTCCCTGCTTATTCTTTCTTAGTTGGTTTTGTTATTGGTGGAGTTGTATACTATGTGCTTGCAAAACATTGGTGGTTTAAAAAATATAAACAAGCTGAAATTGAAGATCCTAGTGATGAAAAATATTTAGGTATTACTGTAGGGCGTGATTGGGTCATTGATGCTGGAGAAGAGATAGTGATAATTCATGATACTGTTGACCCGCAAATGAAGGGTTAGTAGATAGTGAAAAGGAGTGGATGGATGAATGTCAGAATACCAGCAATACTTACAGGAAAGAGACCGAATTGATTATCTTACACAAAAGGGATATAAAATAAAATATATTACAGAAAATTTAAGTGGGGCCTTTGTTGATTTCGAAAGAGCGATCGATTCAAAGACGGAAGTAGAGACTTTACAAATCGTAACCCCAGAAGGGAGAAAATATTTCTCTGTTGTATTAATAAAGCAACAGTAAGAATATGTTTAATGTAAATATATGATGGGAGGATGGGATAAATGGAATTCTTGCTAAAATCCAAAGACAATGCTTATCCATGTGAAGTAACGATTGATGAGGATAACGGACGCTACATGATTAGAAAATCAGATTCTAGTGGTGAAATTTTCAACTCACCGGTGGAATTAGTGAAATGGATTTTAGCGAATTGGCAATCTGAAGAGTTCTATGACAAGGACCAATTTGAAAACATGATAAAGGATATACAAATATTTCTTCCTGTGAATCATTCATAATAATAAATTTCGAATGGAAACTGGTAACTCTTTAATTAGGGTACCAGTTTTTTTAATATTCTAATAACGGTAGCGGAAAATCGTTTTATTGAAGTATAATTATTTTAGGAAAAAAATTCAATTTTTGAGGTGCTTTAACATTGAAATCCTATTTTACAGTAAATGATATTTTACAAAGAAAGCATTTTGAAAAAATTAATGTAGTTGCAGGAAAGGAAGGGCTTAACCGATTAGTTAAATGGGTTCATGTTGTTGAAGTCACGAATATCCGAAAGCTCTTAAATGGGAATGAATTAATTCTCTCTACAGGAGTTGCATGGAAAAACAACGAGGAGATTTTTATCTCGTTTCTTGAGCAGTTAATTGATTCAGAAGCTGCCGGTCTTTGTATTGAAATTGGCACCTATACAACAACAATTCCTCAAGAGGTTATCAACTTAGCAAATCAATTTCAGTTTCCTATTATATTATTTCTAGAAGAAGTCCCCTTTGTAGAAATTACACAAGACATCCATGCTCTTCTCATAAATCATCAATATCAAATTATTTCAGACTTAGAAAGCTATTCGCAAGCGCTAAATAAAAAATTGTTAACGATCGAGCATTACATAGAAATTCTTAAATTTATTCAACAATACTTAAAAGTTCAAGTAGTTATTACCTTTAGTAAAAGAGTTGAATTCTTCCCCGATCTAGATGAACAAGAACAAAAAATAGTTCTTGCTGCAATGAAAGGATCAGATGATTCAAGTCTATTAAACTCGGAAAAGACATTTTCGATCGCTAGTACACCAATTCATTTATTAGGAGACAATTATGCAGAGCTAACTATCGTAACGAAGGAAGGTGTATTGAGCGAGTTCGAGCATTTGATTTTGGATCGGACAGCGACTGCTCTTGCACAGCTTTTATTACGGGAAATGTATGTAGAAGAAAAGAAGAGAGTAGAAGAAACAGAATGGATTTCCCGCTGGTTAAACGGGGAGCATAGTGCCGATTCGGTTAGAGAGTATTTACGATTCCAAGCTCCGAAAACAAAGCCAAAAGGCGCCGTTGTTTGTTATTGTAAGCACGATTCCTTTGAGCGGTTTTCCAATTTAGATTTGACCTACTTTAAGCTCTATTTCAGAACGATTCTTGAACAGCAAGGTTTCTATCTTTTTGCAATTGAAAAGCAAAATGCGATTATCTTTATTTTATTAAATGAAAGAAATTCGTCTACATGGAAAAAAAGAATGAAGGAAGGGATTGAACGCTTATTAAAATCAGAATTAAAGATCGGAAATACCCAATCTGAGCTATTTATCGGAATTGGAAAGTTTGTGGATGAACTAACAAATATTCATGTTAGCTATCAAACTTCACTTGAAACCATTCGAATACAAGAACGATTATCCGAGCAACAGAAAAACTATTTCTATGAGGACTTACATATTTTTCGAGTTATTTCTCTGTTAAATCGGCATGTAGATTTAAATGAGCTTGTTATGGAATATCTTCAGCCAGTCATTGATTATGACAAAAAAAATAATGGAAAGCTCATGGAAACATTAAAAACTTTACTAGCATGTAATGGCTCAAAACAAGAAAC
>JAEWIG010000409.1 GCA_023387295.1 Bacillota bacterium
GAATAATAGCATACCTCTTGACAGATTCAAGGAGCTTCCTAGTGTTTCTAATTTTTACAGTAAAAATAATCGAATCTATCTTGAAGCGGATAATACGGATGTTGTACTTGCTGCGATATTTGAACAAAAATTGGACGTGAGTGAAATTCAAGTTGAACAAGGAAGACTTGAGGAAGCATTTGCACAGTTAACAGAAAATAAGGAGGCGATATAAAGTGAAAGCGTTTAGGATGCAATGTAAAGTAGAAATAATTAGAATTTTTCGTAATCCATATTTTGTTTTTTGGTCATTGTTTATGCCGATTTTATTTTACTTCATTTTTACAAAAGTATTTAACACAAATATTGAGGGACAGAAAGAATGGCAGGCACATTACTTAATGTCGATGACAGCATTCAGTGTAATGGGATCTTCGATTATGATCCTTGGGATTAGACTCGTAGAGGAGCGAACAAAAGGCTGGGCTATGTTTATGAGAATTACTCCACTCTCTAATCAAGCTTATTTTATGGCAAAAATGGTTGGGCAATCTGTCATGCATGTTTTTTCGATTTCCTTAATTTTTATTGCAGGAGCCATCATCAATAATATTTCTCTTTCCTTATATGAGTGGATAATGAGTGGGCTATGGATATTGCTTGGCACTCTACCGTTTCTTGCGTTAGGTACATTGATTGGAACGATGAAGAGAGTTGATACTGCAGCTGGGGTTAGTAACCTTATATATATGATTTTGGCCATATCAGGTGGTCTATGGATGCCAATGGAAATAATGCCTGATATCATTCAGAAAATCGGAAAATGGCTACCATCCTTCAATTTTGGAAATGGCGCATGGCAAATTATTCGAGGAAATAATCCAGAATTCTTAAATGTAATTATCTTAATCAGTTACCTTATCCTATTTATGGTATTATCAGGATATATTAGGAGAAAACAAGAAGTGGCGGTGTAGGTAAAAATGGGGGAAAAGGGAAGAAGATTTGAAATATTTCCATCTCGATACAGCTATTTTCCCTATATTGCTTTAGTTTATTTATTTCTGCCAGGATTCTACCTTCTCCAAGAAAGTGGATATAAGCAAATTTTTGGCTATTCGCTGATAGCTTTGTTTCTATTATCCTATCGTCAGCTTTATTTCTATACATCCTCTTTTATCTATTGGTTGATTGTCCAGTTAGCGATCATTTTTGTTCTAGCGATCTTTTTTAATGTTGGTAATATATTTTTAGGTTATTTTCCAGCTAACTTTATCGGGTGGTTTACGAATAAACGACGTTTTTATTTTGGGCTAGGAATGTTAATAGCAGTAGTTTTTCTCCCGCTAATTATTAGGTTTGAGACTTTAACAAGTGGAGAATTGCTTTATTTTCTCCCATTTCTTCTCATTATGCTCATTTCTCCATTTGGAATTCGCTCAATGAATAGTAGGATGGAGCTTGAAAGAAAGCTAGATGAGGCGAATGAAAAAATTAGAGAGTTAAGTAAGCGGGAGGAAAGAATGCGGATTGCTCGCGATTTACATGATACGCTTGGGCATACGTTATCACTTATTACATTGAAAAGTCAGCTCATCGGTAAGCTTCTGACAAAAGATATCGAAAGAGCAAAAGATGAGGTTAAGGCAATTGAAAGAACTTCTCGAGCGGCATTGTCACAAGTGAGAGAGCTTGTATCTGATATGAGGACGATTACCATTGCTGAGGAACTAATCGAGGCTGAGTCTATTTTACAAGTAGCAGGAATTTCCTATATGTTTAAAGGAGACCTGCAATTAGATAATATTCAAGGGCTCACACAGAACATCCTGAGTATGTGTTTAAGAGAAGCTGTTACCAACGTTGTAAAGCATAGTCATGCGAAAAATTGCGTCATTCATATTGAGGAAAAAGCAGGAGAGATTGTGCTTTGGATTCTTGACGATGGAAAAGGGATTCAATTAACGAATTTTCAAGGAAATGGATTAAACGGAATCAAGGAAAGGCTCGAGTTAATTGACGGCTCACTAGAAATGGCAACGGATCACGGAACAAAACTCATCATAAAAGTTCCGATTATTGTGAAAGAGAGAGAGGCAGAGGTTGTTTCATGATTAGTATCGTTATTGCAGAAGATCAAGGACTGCTTCGCGGAGCTCTCGGTTCTTTATTAGATTTTGAAGATGATTTTGAAGTGATTGCACAAGTTCGAAACGGGAAAGAGGCGCTTCAATCTATTATATCCTTACAGCCTGATGTCTGTTTAATGGATATTGAGATGCCAATTAAAAGTGGCCTTGAAGTCGCGGAAGAATTGAAGAAGCTTGGTTCAGATTGTAAAATAATTATATTAACCACTTTTGCAAGACCAGGATATTTCGAACGTGCGATAAAAGCAGATGTTCATGGGTATATGCTTAAAGACGGATCAAGTGATGAGCTTGCTGAGGCAATTAGAAATGTAGTAAAAGGGAAACGAGAATTCGCATCAGAACTTATTTTTGGCAGTATGAAAGATGAAAATCCTCTCACCGATAGAGAACGTGAAGTTTTAAGAATGGTGGCGGATGGAAATACGGCGAAAGAAATTTCAGCTGCTTTATTCTTATCAACTGGTACTGTCCGTAATTATATGTCAGAGATCATCAGTAAGTTAAACGTGAAAAATCGGATTGAAGCGATTAGTATCGCAGAGGAAAAAGGCTGGATTTAAGTAGAAAAGGGCACCACCTTGTCAGAAAAATGACGTAAGTGGCTGCCCTTAAAAATTACTTCTTTAAATCTTCAATTGAATCAATTTCCATATATGAAGGTACAACAAGGCCAATTTTTGTTCCTTCCATGTTAGTCCCTAAATCCTCAAATTTTCCCGAGAATTTTTCGCTGTAATCAGCATGTGTGACAGGTAACCATGCAGCAACACTAGCGTCAAGACTTCCATCTGCAACTCCAGCCCACATTGGCCCTGCTTCAACTTGACGAAGTGTTACATCATATCCAAGGTCGCTTAATACGGTTGCAAGTACATTTGTGCTTGCTATTTCACTATCCCAAGCAACATAGCCTAAAGAGATTTTATCTCCATCAACTTTTTGAACGCCATCTGTCCATTTTGCTACTTTTTCACTATTTTCTTCAACCCATGCTTGAGCAGCTTTCTCTGGATCTTCACCATCTGTAATTTTTACCATAACACTGGCCATATCATCTGCAGTCCAATGAAACTGATCAAGAAATTTATATGCTGCAGGGTGGTCGTCTGCTAATCCGTTTCTCGTAATTGTATGAATATTTTCTTCACCACCAAATATACCTTTAGGGTCGTCTAAATATTTAAGATCAAACTTAGAAAATTTCCAGTGTGGAGTCCAGCCTGTAATAATAATCGGCTGTTCTTTATTATATGCTTTTTTTAAGGCTGCAGTCATGGCTGCACCTGAACCTTCTACTAAACTCCAGTCAGTTAGTTCGTAATCCTCAATTGCAGTAGCTGTTGCCTTCATTATGCCAGCTCCTGGATCAATACCTATGATTTTATAATCAACACTTTCTCCAACAGATGCTGTCTTCGAACCTTGCTCATTATCATTTGCATTGTCACCACCGCAAGCAGCTAGGCCTAATGTTAATGCGGATATCATT
>JAEWIG010000412.1 GCA_023387295.1 Bacillota bacterium
AATTGTAAAGGTATGACAGAGATAAGTGGTGTTAATAGTTCATGAACGCTTGGAAGGATGAAGCTGTCTTCATCTGATTCTAAGCCGCTCATGGAAATGATGCATGCGTTGGCTCCACGGGCAACTACTTCCATGACGTTACCGCGGATGTTTAAATTAACATGAGCCTGGGTGGCTAAAGCGATGACAGGGGTGCCTTCCTCGATTAGTGCAATCGTGCCGTGCTTTAATTCACCGCCAGCAAAGCCCTCTGCTTGAATATAGGAAATTTCCTTTAGCTTTAATGCTCCCTCTAGGCCAACATAATAGTCGACGCCACGGCCAATGAAGAATGCATTGCGTGCAACCGTAAGAAACTCACGGGTAATCGATTCAAACTCTTCCTTCTCATCACAAAGTACTTCCATCGCATTTGCGATGATTCCTAGTTCGTGAACGAGGTTGAAGTCAAGCTTCATTCCACGGCTCTTTGCTGTTACCTCTGCTAAAACCGCTAATACAGCTAGTTGTGCAGTGTATGCCTTCGTTGATGCAACAGCGATTTCAGGGCCAGCATGCAATAGCAATGTGAAGTCTGCTTCACGAGATAAGGTTGAGCCTTGAACGTTTGTAATCGTGAGCGCTGGATAGCCCATTTCCTTCACTTGGACAAGAACGGCACGACTGTCCGCTGTTTCTCCGCTCTGTGAAATAAAGATGAATAGCGGTTTATCGGAAAGCATTGGCATGTTGTAGCCGAACTCACTGGAAATGTGTACTTCGACTGGGATTTTTGCCAATCTTTCAATGAACTGCTTTCCAACAAGACCTGCATGATAAGACGTACCTGCAGCTATAATATAGATGCGGTCTGCTTCATTCATCGCTGCAAGAATCTCTTCATCAATCGCTAATTCACCTTGCTCATTTTGATACTTCTGAATGATTTTGCGCAGAACGACTGGCTGCTCATCAATTTCCTTCAGCATATAGTGAGGATATGTGCCTTTTTCAATGTCGCTTGCATCCAGTTCAGCTGTGTATGGTGCACGGGTTACGATTTCGCCCTCTAGGTTTTTTATTGTTACGTCATCTTTTGTCACGATAACCATTTCTTTATCCATAAGCTCCACATACTGATCCGTCACTTGCAGCATCGCCATTGCGTCTGAAGCGACAACATTGAAGCTATCGCCTAATCCGACTAGAAGTGGGCTTTTATTTTTCGCAACGAAGATGGTTTCACGGTTTTGTTCATCTAAAAGTGCTAATGCATAGGAGCCTTTTACAAGCTTAAGCGTCTTCCGGAACGCTTCTTCAGTCGTTAGACCTTCGTTTGCAAATACTTCGATGAGCTGAACGATGACCTCTGTATCGGTATCACTCGTAAAAGTTACTTCCTGCAAATAGTCACGCTTTAAGATTTCATAATTTTCAATGACACCGTTATGAACGAGCGTAAACCGACCAGATGCACTTGTATGTGGGTGGGCATTTATTGTGCTCGGCACACCATGTGTCGCCCAGCGAGTATGCCCAATTCCCATAGCTGCTTCCAAATCGAAATCAACGATGCCTCGTAAATCAGCAATTCGGCCCTTTTCTTTAAAAACATGCACACCTGTTTCATTCATTACAGCAATCCCTGCTGAATCATAGCCTCTATATTCAAGCTTTTCTAAGGCTTTTAGTAAAATTTCCTTCGTATCTTGAAGTCCAATATATCCAACAATTCCGCACATACTTCTTCCTCCTATGAAAGAGGCAAGAAGGCCTTTTCGGGACAATCTTGCCCCTTATCTCATAATCAATAACGTGAAGCATTCCCTTCTCTTTGTCCATTAGGTTGCCCTAATGCTTTAAAGAAGGAATCACGGTTTGCTCTTAACCGGGAGGTATCCGCCGAAAATTTCGATAAACCTCCTCCTCGTCAACTAATCTTTTGTCCGCTCGCAGATTAGTCCAGGCGCTTTCTTATTGTTACCACTTAGATAATTCTCTACCCTCCTCATTTATTATTGAGCGTTTGTTTTCTGATTGTTGATACGTAATAGTTGCATTTACTCATGTTACAGAAAACAGAATCATCATACAATACGCGAAGAACTACGTCAACAAAAAACTAAAGGAAGTCGGACGTTAGATAACTTTTATTGGAAATTATCCAAAATCATTTTTCCCTTAAAAATAAAATATGCATAAGAGAGCTTATCCGTTCTCTTATGCATCATAATTCCATTATTTGATTATTTTTCGTCCTTTAAACCCATTTCTTCACGAACGACTGTGGCAATTCGCTCAACATACTCATTGCAAAGTAGTTCTGTCGACGCTTCTGCCATCACACGAACAAGTGGCTCTGTTCCAGATGGACGAACAAGAATACGACCAAATCCATTCATTTCTTTTTCTACTTCAGCAATAACCGCACTTACTTTTTCATTGTCAGTAACATGGTATTTATCGCTTACTCGAATATTAACAAGCTTTTGCGGGAATTTCTGCATTTCCTTTGCTAGCTCAGATAGAGGCTTTTTCGTCAACTTCATAATATTAACTAGCTGCAAGCCCGTAAGAAGACCGTCACCTGTTGTATTATAGTCCAGGAATATAATGTGACCAGATTGTTCACCACCAAGGTTGTTGCCGTTTTTCTTCATTTCTTCGACAACATAGCGGTCGCCGACAGCCGTTTGTACACTCTTTATCTCATTTGCTTCTAGTCCTTTATAAAAACCAAGATTACTCATAACAGTAGAAACGACTGTGCCGTGCTTTAATCGACCGTGCTCCTTCATAAACTTTCCGCAAATAAACATGATTTGATCGCCGTCAACGATGTCACCATTTTCATCAATTGCGATTAAACGGTCCCCATCTCCATCAAAGGCTAATCCGATATCTGCTCCCTTTTCCTTTAGGTAAGCAGCTAAAGTCTCTGGATGTGTAGACCCTACACCTTCATTAATGTTTAAACCGTTTGGTGAAGCACCAATGACAGATAAATCAGCATCTAAATCAGCAAATAAGTGCGAAGCAAGGCTTGATGTTGCCCCATGTGCACAATCTAATGCAATATGTATACCTGTAAAATCTTCATCAACCGTTTGCTTTAAATATTGAAGATATTTCTGTCCACCTTCAAAGTAATCCATCACATGACCTAGATCACCGCCAACTGGTCTTGGGAGTTGATCTACCTCTACATCCAATAACGCTTCAATTTCAGCTTCCTGCTCGTCAGAAAGCTTAAAGCCATCTGGACCGAAAAATTTAATA
Source organism: Bacillota bacterium (assembly GCA_023387295.1). Taxonomy (GTDB): domain Bacteria; phylum Bacillota; class Bacilli; order Bacillales; family Cytobacillaceae; genus Cytobacillus. The sequence continues at coordinate 3,259 of JAEWIG010000412.1, forward strand.
CCATTGTCTGCTACTGGGTTATGAGAAGCAGAAATCATGACACCTGCTTCCGCTCCAAGTGCTTTTGTTAAATAAGCAACACCAGGTGTAGAAATAACACCTAATCGCATCACTTCTGCTCCGATGGATAATAATCCAGCTACAAGCGCTCCTTCAAGCATATGACCAGAAATACGAGTGTCACGTCCAATTAATACTTTTGGACGGTTTTTGTCCTTTGTCAGCACATAACCGCCAAATCGCCCTAATTTAAAAGCTAATTCTGGTGTTAATTCACTATTAGCTACTCCACGTACACCATCCGTACCGAAATATTTACCCATTTCATTAATCCGCTCCTTCTAATAATGTGAGTCATTAATAAGAAATACCGATCTCTATATCGCTTCTTTTTCTGTAATTGTAATTTTGGCTGTTTCTGTTGCAAGCTTCCAATTGATATTTGCCGGACCACTAACATTTATTTTCACTTCATGTTCGCCTTCCCCTAATGTAGAAAGATCGAGGAAAAGATTGAAATCACTTGCACTTATTTGATGAATGATATCACTTTTTCCTATAACTGTTAGGCTGGCAGTCCCAGTCGCTGGGGACTGAAGGGCTGCCTCGAATTGATTGGCTAAACCAGATAAAGTGATCGGAAGACTAGAGAAGGTTCTGTTTTCTGTCTTTACTTCCTCTTCATCTGTCTCATCCTCAATAACACTAGTATCAATTACTACCTTAACTGTAGTCGGGTTTACATCTGTAATCCCCTCAGGAATGATGATAGGGAGCGAGATTTCTGCATCTCCACTAACTTCACTTACATCAACTTCGACCCTAACGCTATCTGTTTTGTCTAAAATATCCTGACGGCCAAAAATTTTCACTTCATCTGTATTTAACGTGATTGAATTTATCCTAATATTGCTTGGCAGCGTTCCTATTTCATTAATGACAATAGGTACTGTTTTACTTAAGCTTTTCACAGGAATCACAACTTCGATAGTGCCAGGCTCAATAATAACATCAAGCTTATTCATATCTTTATCGAATGCAACTACTTGGGCTTCTTTACGAATAGTTTCATTTATTGGACCTTTAATATCGACCGTTGCTTTTACATAGCTAATTCTTTCAACTATGTCCTTCGCTCCAGTAATCTTCACTGTATTTGGTGCGATATCAGGTGTTTCTGAAATAAAACCTTCTTCGAGTAAAGACTTATTGAACTCGATATCAACCTTGAAATCAGCAGTGATTTTTTCTTGAATACTTACATTAACGTAAGCAGGGTCAATCGTTACTTTAAGCTTGTCGGATATATTTTTTATTTGAATTGGAACCTTTTTCGTACCAATTTCTGCATTTTCTAAATCAACATACACCTCAAAATTCCGTTGCACCTTAGCCGGCTGAAGAAGGGTCTTTGGCCCCTTAATCGTTACATCTACCGTCTCTGGAACCCCAGAAACAACGAGATTGTCTGTATCATAATACGTTTTCACTGGGACATCAGAGATAACCTCTGTATCCTGAAGGCTTGGAACATTAATACTAGACACATCTTTATCTGGTTCATACACAGCTTCGAAAAGAAACAATGCAAATACTAACGCAACAACCTTTATAAACCATTTCGTATCAATTAATTTATCAATCCATTTATCCATTCTTCTTCCCCCTCCAGCTCCAGCGTACTGAGGAAGTCTGATTTTCTTTTGATTGTGTCAAAAGTTCTTTAACCAGCATTTCTTTAAAAACATCAGGTTTTAAATCTCTGTGGAGTTCACCATTTTTCGTTAGCGAAACGCTACCCGTCTCTTCGGAAACAACAACGGTGATGCTATCTGTTACTTCGCTTATCCCTAATGCCGCCCTATGTCTCGTTCCAAGCTCTTTCGAAATAAATGGACTTTCCGACAATGGCAAATAGCAGGCAGCTGCCGCAACCGTGTTTTTCTGAATAACGACTGCTCCATCATGTAAAGGGGTATTCGGAATAAAAATATTAATTAAGAGCTCAGAGGTAATCTTGGATTCTAAAGGAATCCCCGTTTCGATATAATCGCTCATTCCGGTTTCTCTCTCAACAGAGATTAATGCTCCGATTCGTCGTTTTGCCATATAATCTACTGCTTTTGTAATGGCTTCGATCAGCTTTTCCTGATCATCTCCTACCTGGGTACTCATTCTTGAAAAAAATCGCCCTCTGCCTAATTGTTCAAGGGCTCTTCTTAATTCAGGTTGGAAAATAATTGCAATAATAACAAATCCCCAAGTTAGGACATTTTGCATCATCCATCCCAAAGTTTGCAGATGGAACTGATCACTTATTACTTTCACAATAACAATGACAAAAATCCCCTTGAGCAATTGAATGGCTTTCGTTCCTCGTACAATCATAATAATCTTGTAGATAACGAACCATACAAGGAGAATGTCAACAGTATTGGTTAGTAGTTTCAGTAACGGAAAATCTGTAAACGACATTATCCTTCCTCCATATATATAGTAAAAAATAGTTTGTGTATTAGCAGTGTGTAACTTCAATATTATAACATAATTGCTGGCAATACCAATCGAATTACTAATGAGATCAAATAAAAGTTAAAGAGCGTCTTTTCAGTCGGATTTCTGACTGAAGAGACGCTCCTTTGTATCAATTTCATCTTCATATTAAAGTGACTTTTAATCAAATGCACCAAAGCGCAAATGCTAACGTGTAAATGACCACCTAAAAGGACGCTTTGATTTACTTAGAAACAACTGCTCCCTCTGATTGAGGATTCTCAAATATATTTACAACATCTTTTGCCGTTTTCTTAATGTGATACCACATCCAGTCGAAAATGGCATTAACTTCTTTAATCTCACCCGTTACTTGACCAGCTGAGGCTAAATACTTTTCTCCATCTAAGACCTCGCCATTTATGACAGTGACATTACCTTCCACTTGTCCTTCAATTTTTAGCTTACCATTCTTTACAATAACATCGCCTTTTACCACTTCACCTTCTGGAACAATGACTGTATCGTTTTGCACAATAAGGTTTGGTTGTTTTGAAACAGCAAATTCATGGTCCTGATCCCATGTTGACACTAAGCTTCCTGCCATTAAAACGAAGAACAATGAAGCAGCTGTAAGCAACGGATGCTGTCGTAGCCATCTTTGAAATCCTACCTTCCGCTTTTCCTTAGGCAATCTAGCCATCACATTAGCGGTAAAATTCGATGGTGCTTCTATATGTGAAGTGCTTTGAACTAGAGCGATGGTCTTCCTCAGCTCACTAAAGTGAACCTGACAATCCTCACAGCTTTGCAAGTGTAATCGCAATTCTCTTTCATTTTCGGCTGAGATCTCTTCATCTAAATATTCATGCATATAAAGAATTATTTCATCTGTACACTTCAAAGTTCTCACCCTCTTTAATCAAATTAGCCTTGGCGTAGATGCGCCCATTTTTTCTCCAGCTTATCGCATGAGACTCTAAGCTATACATATCGTAATTGCTTTCTAAGTGCTTCTCGCCCTCGATGAATTCTAGTTTTCACCGTTCCTAGTGGAATATCGAGAATTTCGCTTATTTCATTTAAAGATAATTCTTCAATATACTTTAGCACAATTACTGTTCGATACTTTTCTGGCAACTTCGATATTTCTTTTTGAATCGTTTCTCGAAGCTCTAAGCTCTCGACATCTTCTTCTGGAAGCCTTGTTTCTGCAGGAATTTGTGAATACATGGTCAACCCATCGGTCCCTGCTACTTCAGCATCTAAATAGTAATCTGGTTTCTTTTTTCTTATTCGATCAATACAAAGATTCGTGGCAATCCTGTATAGCCATGAAGAGAATTTTAAATTAATATTAAAGCTGTTAATATTAACATATGCTCTAAGAAAAGCCTCTTGTGCAATATCCTCTGCTTCATGTCTATTTCCAAGCATTCTATAGCAAATTTGAAATATTTTATCCTTATATATTTCAACCACCTCTGCATAAGCATCTTGGTCGCCTTTTAGAACTTGTGTAATCCTCTTCTTTACAATTGTCTCCATATTTTTCTTACCTCCGCCCTGGTGCGGCTAATCGATATTACGATCGATAGCGGAAAAGGTTTCATTTTTTTATAAAAGTAATCATTAAATCTATATTAACAAATTTTTACTTACTTGGATTCTGTTTTTGAAAAATGGTAACAAAATATCCTTTTAATTGTTAAATAAATGTCGTCAGCTTCATCTCACTGCGCTTACGATTACTTCGTTAACATCGAGGCTTGTTCAATAAATCCGACGACGATTTAGTTTTATACTGAAATGAATAAAAAGTAGGCAAGAACTAATTTGTTAGCTCTTGCCTACTAGATTACAATTATAAAAGCTTTTCACCAAATAGCGATCCCATTAAAGCAACAGCAACAGTTGCCGTTCTGTTTTTATCATCAAGCATTGGATTGACTTCCACAAATTCAGCAGACGTAATAATTTGTGCTTCTGCTAGCATTTCCATCGCTAAATGGCTCTCACGATAGCTAATTCCTCCATTGACAGGAGTCCCAACCCCTGGTGCATCATGAGGATCCAATCCGTCTAAATCTAATGATAGATGAACACCATCTGTTCGTTCCTTTAAGTATTGAATCGTTTCCTCCATAACCTTCGTCATGCCTAAACGATCAAGTTCATGCATTGTATATACTTTAATACCCTTTTCTTTAATGAGTTCCCGTTCTCCTTCATCTAAGGAACGTGCCCCAATTATCACGATATTCTCTGCCTTTATTTTCGGAGCATAGCCGCCGACATTCGTGAGTAACGGATGACCAAGTCCTAAACTGGCTGCAAGTGGCATCCCATGAATATTTCCTGTCGGTGATGTTTCACCTGTATTCAAGTCTCCATGTGCATCATACCAGATGACGCCAAGATTTTGATAATGCTTAGCTACTCCTGCTAAAGTTCCAATCGCGATACTATGGTCTCCTCCGAAAACAAGTGGAAATGAATTAGCGGTAATAGCCTTATCGACTTCATTAGCTAATAACTCTGTTTTTTCAGCAATTAAATGTAAATTTCTAAGATTGGTTACCGGATCAATTTCTACCTCTGGCCTTCCAATTGGAATATCTCCGTAATCATGTACCTCATCGAATAGATTCTTTAGCCGTTCATATACTCCAGCATAGCGGATAGCACTCGGCCCCATATCAACACCACGCCTCGTTTGTCCTAAGTCCATAGGCATCCCAATAATGGCCAGCTTCTTCATGAAAAAATCTCCCTTCATCCGATGTTACTTTCTATATTTTAACCCCATTTAAAGAAATGACTCAACTCAACATGATGCTGTATATATATGCGAAAGGAATTTAACCAAAAAGACCTTAAAGGAATATATCCGTTAAGGTCTTTCTCGTACATATAAATGAGTCATGCAGGATTCGAACCTGCGACCCTCTGATTAAAAGTCAGATGCTCTACCAACTGAGCTAATGACTCAACATAATAATGTTATCTATGTTTTTTTAAAAAATGGCTGGGCTAGCTGGATTCGAACCAACGCATGTCGCAGTCAAAGTGCGATGCCTTACCGCTTGGCTATAGCCCATTGAAGTAACTTCATGCATGTCTACTCTGAGTTCACTACATGAATTAACACCGCAGGAATATTTAATTGCAAATGAATAATCTTCCTTGAATTACATCTATAGTTAAATATTCCGACATTATCTTCATATTACTACAAATAAAATTCAAAGTTTCTCACCAAGAACAATATTTAACTTCCTGCAAAATAAAAAAGGACTAATCATAATTTGTCCATTTTTTTTGATTTTATTAAAAATAATGGTGGTGGGGGACGGATTCGAACCGCCGAACCCAAAGGGAGCGGATTTACAGTCCGCCGCGTTTAGCCACTTCGCTACCCCACCAAAAAAAATATTCATTTAATATGAAAAAGCAGTGCCGGCCAGAGGACTTGAACCCCCAACCTACTGATTACAAGTCAGTTGCTCTACCAATTGAGCTAGGCCGGCATACAAGGATGGAGGATGACGGGATCGAACCGCCGACCCTCTGCTTGTAAGGCAGATGCTCTCCCAGCTGAGCTAATCCTCCACAAATGGTGACCCCTACGGGATTCGAACCCGTGTTACCGCCGTGAAAGGGCGGTGTCTTAACCGCTTGACCAAGGGGCCATATAAAATTACTATGGTAAGCTTCCAAGCGGATTCGAACCGCTGACCTCTTCCTTACCATGGAAGTGCTCTACCTACTGAGCTATGGAAGCATAAAAACTACCTGCTCAAAAAGATAAAACTGAAAAAATGGCTCCGAAGGTAGGATTCGAACCTACGACCGATCGGTTAACAGCCGATTGCTCTACCACTGAGCTACTTCGGAATAATAAAGCCTAGCGACGTCCTACTCTCACAGGGGGAGAGCCCCCAACTACCATCGGCGCTGAGAAGCTTAACTTCCGTGTTCGGGATGGGAACGGGTGTGACCTTCTCGCTATCGCCACTAG
>JAEWIG010000423.1 GCA_023387295.1 Bacillota bacterium
TGCTGGTACAGCTGCGGAATTCGGTCATATGATTGCACATCCGCTTGGGAAAAAGTGTTCTTGCGGGCGATTAGGCTGTTATGAAATGTATGCATCTACGACTGCTTTAGTCAATAATGCAAGTGAAATCAATCCTAAATATGTTAACGGTCGAACCATTTTTGCAGATGAAAATCAGAATGATGTTAAGCTTGATAACGTCATTTCTGATTGGATCCTCGAGGTGGCTCACGGTCTTGTAACTCTTATTCATATTTTTAACCCACCTGCGATTATTATTGGTGGAGGCGTGATGGAACAAGAAAAGCTAGTAGAAATGGTGACAATGAAAGTAAAAGAGATAGTGATGGAAAGTTTTTCAGATGTGATCATTATGAAAGCTTCACTTGGGAATAAAGCTGGGATGCTTGGTGCAGCTTCTCTTCATCTAAAGTAATTATTAGAAGGTGTTGTGCATATTGAATAACCAAGATATTTTTTCACTCATTCACTCTCGATATCGCTCATTTACGAATACAGAAAAAAAAGTAGCAGATTACATCCTTGAACATTCCAAGGATGTAATTTTCATGTCGATTACTGATTTAGCTGATGCATGCGATGTGGGAGAATCAAGTATTTTTCGATTTTGTAAGACGATGAACCTTAAGGGTTACCAAGAATTTAAGATTGTAATGGCACATAGTATTTCGACAGACGATGATGACAATCACCAAATGTCTGGAAAAATTACAATGGAGGATACAATTCAAGAATTATCCTCGAAGATTTTATCGTCAAATGTTAGCGCATTGAATGAAACCTATCATTTAATCTCAAAAAATGATATCTCAAACGCTGTAGACAGAATGATCGATGCAAATCGAGTTTATTTCTTCGGTGTAGGTTCTTCATTACTTACAGCGATGGAAGCGAAAAATAAGTTTATGAGAATTACAAATAAAACTGAGGCTCCTTTTGATACTCATCTACAGATTATGACAGCTTCTCTCATGACAGATAAGGATGTAGCAGTCTTAATTTCTTACTCGGGTTCAACAAAAGATACGATTGAAGTAGCGAAAAAAGTTAAAGAACGCGGTGCGAAAATCATTGCAATCACAAGATTCGCGAAATCCCCATTAACAACTTATTCCGATATTACATTGCTATGTGGAGCGAAAGAGGGCCCTCTTCAAGGTGGAAGCCTAACGGCAAAAATCTCTCAGCTTTACTTATTGGATTTGCTTTATTTTGAGTATTTTATTAGAACAAATGAAAAGTCTGCACAAAATCAAGAACTGACAGCAAAGGCTGTTATTGAAAAGCTACTATAATAACTTGATAAATAAGTTGGTTAAAAAATATCCAAATGCGAAATGAGTCGCTATTTTTAAAGGAAGTGATGAGATGGATATTCAGGACAACAATAGACTTTTCATCAAGAATATTCAACTATATTCAGAGAATGGAATTATTCAAAATGGTTTTATTAAAGTGGAGGATGGCAAAATAGCCGAAATCGGTTCGATGGAAAACCGACCTTCTTTTGATAACTATGAAGAAATAACTTTACCGGAAAATTTAATCGTTATTCCAGGGCTAATTGATGTTCATATTCATGGGGTTGATGGTGCAGATGTTATGGATGGATCGCTCGAAGCTATTGATACAATGGCTACTGCCCTGCCTAAAGAAGGAACGACAAGCTTTCTTGCAACAACGATGACCCAGTCTCACGAAGCAATTGAAAACGCATTGATAAATGTTGGTACATACATAGAAAATCAGTCTAGCTCTAATAAGGCCGAGGTTCTCGGCGTTCACTTAGAAGGTCCATTTGTTAATAAAAAAATGGCTGGTGCGCAGCCAGTTCAACATATTATTAATCCTGATATAAGCTTATTTGCAAAATGGCAGGAGCTTTCAAAAGGACATATAAAGCTTGTCACACTTGCACCAGAAGTGGATGGGGGACTTGAATTTGTTCGCTTTTTAAAAGAAACGGGTGTGATTGCTTCAATTGGTCATTCGAAATCGACTTATGAGGAGGTTTCTAAAGCGATTAATGCCGGAGCAACACATGCTACACATCTTTTTAATCAAATGAGTGGATTACACCATCGCGAGCCTGGTGTCGTAGGAGCAGTTTTTTTAAGAGAAGAATTAAAAGCAGAGCTTATTTCGGATGGTGTTCATGTTAAACCTGAGGTTGTAAAACTTGCCTATAGAATGGTAGGATCTGATAGACTAATATTAATTACTGATTCTATGAGAGCGAAGTGCTTAAAGAACGGAACATATGATTTAGGCGGGCAAGATGTAACCGTTCAAGACGGAAAAGCCGTATTAAGCGACGGTACGCTAGCAGGAAGCATTTTGAAGCTAGGTGATGCATTGAAAAATATGATGGAATATACGAGCTGCACTCTTTCAGATGTAGTCCAAATGGGCTCAACCAATCCAGCTAAGCAGCTGAATATTTTTGATAGAAAAGGAAGCATTGCCGTTGGTAAGGATGCAGACCTTGTCGTTTTAGACGAGAATTATGATGTATGTGTAACGATTTGTAAAGGCAGAGTTGCTTTTTTAAAATAGGAGGCTGTAAATTGAAAATCATTAAAGTGAAAAATTATGAAGAGGTTAGTAGAGAAGCGGCTTTATTTATGATTGAAAAAGTACGAAAATCACCGAGTATCGTACTTGGATTAGCAACTGGTGGAACACCAGAAGGCATGTATGCAAATATGATTAAGGATCACCAAGAAAATCATACTTCCTACAAAAACGTCACGACCTTTAACTTAGATGAATATTTAGGACTTGATGGCTCTCATGAAAGCAGCTATCGCTACTTTATGGACACACATCTCTTTAATCATATCGATATTAATAAGTCGAAAACCTATGTTCCTTCAGGGAGTGTATCGGAAAGTGCTGTTGAATGTGAAAAGTATGAACAACTTATTAAAGAAACAGGTGGAATTGATCTTCAACTGCTTGGAATAGGTGGAAATGGACATATCGGGTTTAATGAACCAGGCACCTCCTTTCAGTCCAAAACGCATGTAGTCGAGCTAGCGGAGAAGACACGGACTGATAATGCTCGCTACTTTGACAGGCTTGAAGATGTGCCAACACATGCTATCACAACGGGGATTGCGACGATTATGGAAGCAAAAGAAATCTTACTGCTTGCTTCAGGAGATGGGAAAAGAGAAACGATGAGAAGATTAATCCAGGGCGAGATTAGTGAAGATTTTCCTGCTTCGATATTGAACAACCATCCCAATGTAACGATAATTGCGGATGAGGCAGCATTAGCAGGATTAGATAAATAATAGCTAAAACGATCAGGCATGGTGGTAATTAGAAAGGAGTTTATTACTTCTTTCTAATTACCACCATGCCTTTTTTATTTCAGTTTTTTTCGAAGATTTATAGGGTCTTAGATACGAATATAAAGGAGTTAGGACGTATGTTATCAAAGCTTTTTAAAAAACGTAAATTAGAAATTTTTGCACCTATTAATGGTGAAGTAGTCGCATTAAATGAGGTTCCTGATCCAGTTTTTAGTGAAAAAATGATGGGAGAATCTTATTTGATGGAGTGCAATAGGGTATAATGTAGGAAAATTAATAATAAACATTATTATCGAAATCTTTGGGGGTTGTTTTATGGAGAAGACGTTTAGAATTATCATTTCTGAGGGGATTCATGCTAGACCTGCTACCTTGTTAGTTTCTTCTGTAACTTCTTTTTCGGCGGATGTTCAATTAATCTATAAAGAAAAATCAATCAATTTAAAATCAATTATGGGGGTAATGGCACAAGCTATTCCTTCTGGAGCAATTGTCAAGATCTCAGCTAATGGTATAGATGAAGAAGAAGCCATTAATAGGGTTACAGATGTTATGATTTCGGAAGGGCTTGGTGAAGAATGCTAGAAATCAAAGGGATTGCAGCTTCTAACGGTATTGCGATCGCCAATGCCTATTGTTTAGTGGAGCCAGATTTGTCTTTTGAAAAAATAGAGATTACCGATATTGAGGCTGAAATAAATAGATTATATAATTCTATTGAAAAAACTAAGCAGGAAATAGAAGGAATCCGCGATGTGGCTTTGCGTAAAATTGGTAAAGAGAAAGCGGCAATCTTTGCTGCTCATTTATTAATACTTGAGGACCCAGAGTTCACTTCTGCCCTATTAGAGAAAATAAAAGAAAAGATGAATGCAGAAGCAGCTCTAGAGGAAGTATCAACGATGTTCGCTCAGCTATTTGAGTCAATGGATAATGATTATATGAAGGAGCGCGCAGCGGATATTCGCGATGTATCTCAGCGATTATTAGCGCAATTGTTACATGTTGAGCTCCCTGACTATAGTCGATTATCAAGTGAAGTGATTATTGTTGCTAATGATTTAACTCCTTCTATGACAGCACAACTGGACAAGAAATATGTGAAAGGTTTTGTTACGGATATTGGAGGAAGAACATCTCATTCAGCTATTTTAGCAAGAGCGATGGGGATTCCTGCCATTGTCGGAACGAAACATGCATCCACAACGATTATTCATGGTTCCCCCATCATTATCGATGGGATAAGCGGGAAAGTAATTGTTAATGCAACAGAGGATGTGAAGGAATCTTATCTTGCTACTATAGAAACGCTTGAAAGAGAAAGTGATTCGCTAAAAGAATATGTAACACTTTCGAGTAAAAGTGCTGATGGACATCTTGTTGAAATTGCTAGTAATATCGGAAAGCCAGAAGATGTTGATGCAGTTATTGCAAACGGTGCTGATGGGATTGGATTATTCCGGACAGAGTTTCTATATATGGATCGAGAAGATTTCCCGACAGAGGAAGAACAGTTTCAAGCTTATAAAACGGTTCTTGAAAAAATGGAGGGAAAACCTACTGTTGTTCGGACACTAGATATTGGCGGGGATAAAGAGCTTCCATATTTAAAGCTGCCAGCTGAAATGAATCCATTTCTCGGTCATCGAGCTATTCGATTATGTTTAACACATCAAGATATTTTTCGCACGCAATTACGAGCGCTATTAAGAGCAAGTGTGTTTGGGAATTTGAAAATCATGTTTCCAATGATTGCAACTTTGGATGAATTTCGGGAAGCAAAGGCAATTTTATTAGAGGAAAAAGGAAAGCTTGTGGCAGAAGGAGCTTCCATTTCTGAGCAAATTGAAGTGGGGATGATGGTTGAGATTCCCTCGGCAGCAGTCATAGCTGATTTATTTGCTAAGGAAGCTGATTTTCTTTCGATCGGAACGAATGATTTAATTCAATACACATTAGCGGCTGATAGGATGAATGAAAAGGTTTCGTATTTGTATCAGCCTTATCATCCAGCCGTGTTACGCCTTATTAAAACAGTCATTGATGGTGCCCACAATCATGGGAAATGGGTAGGCATGTGTGGTGAAATGGCTAGCGATGAAGTAGCTATTCCGATTCTTTTAGCATTAGGGTTAGACGAATTTTCGATGAGTAGCTCTTCGATTTTACGCGCACGTGCCCAAATAGCCAAATTATCAAAGAAACAGCTAGAGGAGCATATTGACCACATTTTATCGCTGGATACGCAAGATGAAATAGAGAAATATGTTAAGAGAATACTTGTGATTTAATTTTAAAAAAAACTGTTCATTTGTATAGGTGCTATCGCCTAGTTTGGTTCCCGTTATTAGCGGGAGCAGTTTATATGGGGGTATGCGCATGCTGCTTAGTGCCCGAACGGCGTGTAACCAGTTGATTATGGTAACTAACATAGTGTATTGGTGCCCGAACGACGTGTAACTAGTTGATAATGGTAACTAACATAGCATGTTAGTGCCCGAACGGCACGTAACCAGTTGATAATGGTAACTAACCGAGCATGTTAGTGCCCGAACGGCACGTAACCAGTTGATTAGGGTAACCAACCGAGCATGTTAGTGCCCGCACGGCGCGTAACCAGTTGATTACGGTAACCAACATAGTGCATTGGTGCCCGCACGGCGCGTAACCAGTTGATTACGGTAACTAACAGAGTGTATTAGTGCCCGAACGAGGAGCCCCCAGTTTATAACGGTAACTAACAGAGTGTATTAGTGCCCGAACGACGTGCCCCAAGTCAATAATGGTAACCAACCGAGCATATCAGTGCCCGAACGACGTGCCCCCAGTCAATAACGGTAATTACCCAAGTAACTTAGTGCCCTGTAACAATTAGAAACCAATATATTCAGGCATCAATCGCTCAGCATAGGAAAAGGACTATCCAAAGTCGGAAATTCGACATTTTGGATAGTCCCTTTTAATTAACGAATTCTTAACTCTGTTTCTGCATCGAAGAAATGTACTTTATCCATATTAAAGGCAAGTTTGATTACTTGGCCGCTTTGGATATTTGCATTAGAGTCTAAACGAGCAACAAAATTTTGTCCTTCAATACTTGTGTAGATCATTAATTCAGCGCCTGTTAATTCAGAAACATCAACTTGAGCGGTGATAGCTGATCCATTTGCCCCTTCAACAACAGTAGGGTCGTTCGTAATATCTTCAGGACGAACACCAAGAATGATGTTCTTTCCAATATAACCTTGGTCACGAAGGACTGTCATTTTATCCGCTGGAACCGAAAGTGTTGTATTGCCAACTTTGAATCCTGCTTCTTCTAAGCTACCTGTAACGAAATTCATTGCAGGAGAACCAATAAAGCCGCCAACGAAAACATTTTCTGGATTATCGTACACCTCTTTAGGTGAACCAACCTGTAGAATAAGTCCATCTTTCATAACAACGATGCGCGTTGCCATCGTCATTGCTTCTGTTTGGTCATGAGTAACATAAATTGTTGTTGTCTGTAATCGTTGATGAAGCTTAATAATTTCAGAACGCATTTGCACACGAAGCTTCGCATCAAGGTTTGAAAGCGGTTCGTCCATCAAGAACACCTTAGCATCACGTACGATTGCTCTTCCTAAAGCAACACGTTGGCGTTGACCACCTGATAATGCTTTTGGTTTTCTTTGTAAGTACTCTTCAAGACCAAGAATTTTAGCTGCATCTGTCACACGTTTATCAATTTCTGCTTTTGAGAATTTACGAAGCTTTAAACCGAATGCCATGTTATCATAAACACTCATATGTGGATAAAGAGCATAGTTTTGGAAAACCATTGCAATGTCGCGATCCTTTGGTGGAACGTCATTCACTCGTTTTCCATCAATATAGAAGTCACCTTTGGAAATTTCCTCAAGTCCAGCAATCATACGTAATGTCGTAGATTTTCCACAGCCAGAAGGCCCAACGAAAACAATAAATTCTTTATCATGTATCTCAAGATTAAAATCCTCAACAGCTGTTACTTTATTATCGTAAACTTTGTAAATATGATCGAGCTTCAATTCTGCCATCTAATCCAGCCCCTTTTACTTTAATAGTTATATTGTAAACAATATTGCTAGTAAGTGGATATGGGCTGTCTGCACAAACATTTAAACAAAAATTTAGGCTCTGCTACTATAAAAACATATTTTTAAAGCTTACTTTGTTTTATTTCCGATTCAATTGAGCTACAAGACATGCAAGATACACAGTAATAGAACTATGAAAGTCTTTTAAGCTAATCCCTGTTTTTTGTGTGAATTTATCTAAGCGGTATTGCAATGTATTTCGATGGATATAAAGTTGTTTTGCAGTTAAGGTGGCGTTTGAATTATTTTCCAAAAAGCGCATAACGGCTGTTAATAACTCAGGTTCATCGGCTGTTTTTGAGAGTAGATGGTCCTGAAGCCATTCTTGCATTTCTTCTGATAGTTTATCTGAGAGTATGAATGGAAAGCATTTTTCAAATGAATAATAAGATTGGTAAGGGATAAGCCGCATAGCACTTTTAAAGAAAAATTTATCGCGTTTGAAATGCTCTTGCCAATCTTTTGATAATATTTGCACCTCTCCACAATAAAAATGTGCTTTTATAAAAAAGTCACTTTCAAGCATTTGGCTTAAAGGTAGAAATAATTTGTCGTTTGTTTTTGGCTGAGGATCATATTCAACAATGACACCGTTATCTCTGTCTTCCCAAAGGATGATAGAGTCTTCATGGAAAAAACCATAAATGGCTTCCTCGAGATTACTCCGTTCCCAATCTTCCCCTTGTAAATGAAATTGAATAAGACGGTAAGTAGAATCAGACTCGTTTGAGGGAAGCTCTCCGTTTGAAAATAGAAAGTCATACCATTTTTGGATTTTCGGGTTAATGGTAAATGGCAATATTTCATAATGAAATAAAGCTTTTAGTAATGAAAGCTCATGATTGTCTATTGCTTCAACTGGGATTCCGAGCCACCTCAAACTATCATCATCTTTGAACCAATGATAATTCGAATAGAAGCTAAAATTAGGTTGTTCAGTGAACAGTAATGAGTGGGGATAATAAGCTTGTAATTTATCAAACATAAGCAATCACTCCAATGAAGACTTCTCTTATCTAATAGGAAAGTATAACTATTAGTTAATCTGATTTCGATCTCTATATTTGTAGGTAGTATCTCTTATTCATGTAAAAAACGCAACTTATTACTAAGAATGAAAGCAAAATATATTTGTTTTAGGGGGGAACTGAAAATACAAGAAATGTCTAAATTGGCCGCTTCAAAAGTAGGTTAAAACACATTGACATAGTGAAAAACGAACTTTATAATAATAAAATACTTTAGTGATTAAACTATTTTATTGTTAAACTAATTTTGAAAGGAGCCAAACAACTTGGCACATGATCAGCAACTGTTTTCCCACTTCGAGGAATTGTTTTGGCAAGTATCTAGGGACATGAGCTATATATGGAAGAGAATATTTGAACAACAATTTCCGGGTTCACAATCCTATATTGTGTTTTTGTTAGAAAGAAAAGGTCCCCAAAAAATGTCAGATCTAGCAGAGTCACTACGTCTAACCCCAGGTGCAGTAACGATTGCTTCCGACAAATTAATTGAGCAGGGTTTTATCGAACGACTTCGGGACAATGACGATCGGCGGGTCATTTATCTTCAGATAACCGATAAAGGAAAAGAAACGTTGGAACAGTTAAGAGACCAGGGTAGAAAAGCGATGAAAGCCGTGTTTAGTAATTTATCGAATACCGATCTACAGCATCTTATTAAGACGTTTGAGCTAGCAGCCAATAATATGAATGAAATAAGGGGGGATTTAAGTAAATGAATCATTTAACTGATAAGAAAAAAATAGTGATTATGATTGCGATTATGGTAGCGATGTTCTTTGCGGCTATTAATCAAACAATCATTGGAGTTGCAATGCCGAGAATTATTGCAAAGCTTGGTGGGATGGATTATTACACTTGGGCGATAACGATTTATTTATTAACATCAACGGTAGCGACTATTCTTGTTGGGAAACTTTCAGATATCTATGGTAGAAAGCCTTTTATTCTAGCCGGGATTGGATTTTTTATGGTCGGGGCATTTTTATCCGGATTCTCTAAAGATATTATTCAATTAATTATCTACCGGGGAATATCAGGATTTGGAGCGGGGATTATTATGTCTACCTCCTTTACGGCGATCGGAGACCTGTATTTACCTCGAGAGCGTGCTCGTTGGACAGGATTAATGAGTGGTATATTTGGTGTCTCAAGTGTGCTAGGTCCATTAATGGGTGGTTATATAGTCGATCATCTAGATTGGCGATGGGTATTTTGGATTTTTCTTCCGCTTGGAATAGTGGCATTTGGGATGATTCTAGCCTTATTTCCTAAAGTAGCACGTAAAGAAGGAGAATCGATTGATTATTTAGGTTCATTGTTTTTAACAACAACCATCGTACCACTGCTTCTTGCCTTTAGTTTTGCAGGTGAAGGGCCAGGAAAATACGGTTGGATATCTTGGCAAGTGATGGGGTTATTTGGTCTAACTATCCTTTCACTCCTAATCTTTATTTATACTGAAACAAAGGTGAAAAGTCCTGTCCTTCCGTTGTCTTTATTCAAGAACGATATTGTGACGATATCCAATATAGCAGGGTTCCTTCTTGGTGCTGGAATGATGGGTGTGATGATTTATGCACCATTCTTTATTCAAGGTGTTAAAGGCATTTCTCCTAGCGGATCAGGCTATATCATGATGCCGATGTCTATTGTTATGGTTTTTTCTACTGCCTTTGCAGGTCAGTTTATTTCGAAAACAGGTAAATACAAAGGGTTAGCTCTATTTGGATTGATGGTCACAACTATAGGAATTGGGCTTCTTCACTTTATTAGCATTGATACACCATTGTATTTAATGATTATTTACCTGTGCATTATTGGTCTTGGTCTCGGGGTTTGTATGCCAGTGTTTTCCTTAACCGTGCAAAATGCAGTAAGTATCAAACTGTTAGGGGTAGCAACTGCTTCAGCTCAATTATTCCGTTCTTTAGGAAATACAATTGGAATTGCGGTATTAGGAACGGTTATGAGCTCCCAAATGGCTAGGAAGATGAAGGAAATGTTTTCAAGTGGTGAGGGGCTAGAGGCAACCGATCTGTCTCAAGAGCAAATGGAACAACTTCAAGCACTCATGAACCCGGAAATATTATTAGATCAACCTAGACTTAATCAAATTCAAAGTCAGATGCCTGCAGAGCTACAAACCATTTCTGAAAATATTGTATTGAGTGTAAGAGAAGTTTTCAGCGGTGCGTTAACGACGACCTTCCTTGCAGGTGCAATTATTATGGCAATAGCTATCGTCGTTACGCTATTTTTAAGAGCAATCCCACTTGTGTCAGAGAAAGATAAATGGTCACAACCATCGCAAACCGAATCACAATCTGAAAAAGCAGAAATTTAAAGTTTTTCTCCTGAAATCCGCCATATTTCCAATTTGAGAATGGTGGATTTTTATGTGTAAAAAAATCAATTGTCTTTTATTATATTTGACAATCTATCACCAACCTATTATTATATTAATATAAATAAATATTCCTTTAAGGGGAGTAGCTTTTACAGCAAAGTCGTCAGTACAGAGTGAATAGCTCTCGGCTTTGTTGGCAACTTACATTGTTGTTAGCAAGACCTTACCAAAAATGGTAGAGGTCTTTTATATTTTTTAGGACCTATACCAAAAGCGGTATAGGTTTTTTTGTTGAAAAATTATCTTGATAAAATAAGGAGGGATAACGTGAAGAAGAAATTTTTAAAATTTGAGCGATTAATTGAAAAAAATAAGGAAGAAATTTTGAAAAGTCGCTCTGCGATTGAAAAAATTGAAAAGAAATTAGATAAAAAATATGAGACTCTAGGAAAGAGTGGCAACTAATTTAATTTAATTTAATTTAACAATGAATAAAATGCATATTGCATATTGAATAAAGACAAATTGGAGGATATATAATGTTCAAGAAAATAATCGCATCAATCATGGTATTTGGCTTAATATTAGCACCGGTTACGAGTGTATTTGACCACAGTTCTAATGTGGTAAGTGCGAAGTCTTACAAGTCAGGGAAAAAATCCTACAATAGTGGAACGACGAACAATTCATCATTTATTAAGAAAGATACGAATCAAAATCAGCAAATGAAAAAAGAAAATGACAATACGTTCAACAAGAAAACGACTACAACGAAATCGAATAAAGGCGGCATTTTAAAAGGGCTATTTGTAGGTGGATTAGCAGGTTTACTATTTGGTAGTTTGCTAGGGAATCTTGGAGTATTAGGATCGATTTTAGGGCTAATCGTCAATGTTATGGCTATTGTAGTAGTAGTCGTGCTTATTAAAAAGATTGTCAATGCTATTAAAAAGAAAAGAAGGGAAAACGCATGGGAAAGATAACATTATCAGAACAAGAGATTATTAACGCGCTATGTGTATATATAGCGGAAAAAAAGCAAATCTCTCCCTCTGAGGTAGAAATCGAGCTAATGTTTGATGACGATTACGGATTCTCAGCTGAAGCACATTCCCTTGGTAGAAAACAGATCTTGATAACTTTAAATATTATCGAGGCAGTACGTGCATGGCTTCATAATGAAATGGCCATTGATCCGTATGCAGCTAAAATCGAATTAGTTCTCGATGACGATGAAGGTATTATTGCTATTGTGCAATAAATAAAAGTACAAAAATAAAACTGGTAGAGGAGCTATTAATCCTCAGCCAGTTTTATTTTTTTATTATTAATTTTTTCAAACGTCTCTGTAGCAAAATCTTTAAATGGTGTATGTGGGAGCGGGGATAAAAAATCTACTGTCGCTTGAGCTGATTGAAATGCTTTATCCAAATCGTTTAATTCAAGATAACAAAGTGCTTTGTATGAATCTTTTACACCTAACAAGGACAAATCGAATGGGTGATGTAAAACGGAAGGAATGCTCGTCTTCTCTAACCAATGAAGTGCCTCTTCGAATCGGGATAGACCATATAATGCTTTACCCTTCTCT
Organism: Bacillota bacterium; assembly: GCA_023387295.1. GTDB lineage: Bacteria > Bacillota > Bacilli > Bacillales > Cytobacillaceae > Cytobacillus. Next base: position 12,432 of record JAEWIG010000423.1, read on the forward strand.
AAATAAAAATAATGCTTATAAACATCAGCCATTTTATCATTGGCCAAGTTTTCGTCAATCATTTCATTTGCTTCATTGTACTTTTGTTCTTCGGCATTAAGAGTATAAATATTCATTAATTGGTAAAATAAAATGGAATCAACATCATCAGCAAACTCTCCGTACTGTTTTAACTTCATTAAGTAATGGTCTTTTTTTGCAGAATCATGTTCAAATAAAGCATTTACAGTTGCAATTCTGTATAAATCATCCATGCGATAAAAGGTTCGATGTTCTTTTGAAAAGTTAATCGCATTTTCCATGACGGAAATGGCTGATTTAGAATCGCCAACAGCAAAATGAAATATGGCCTCGTGATAATCTAAATCAAGCCTTGTCATTGGATCAATATAAAGCTTATTTGCTTCGATTTTATTTCGCTCTTCCAAGAAAATTTGCAGTGATTGTTCATAATCGTGCGCAGTATATTTCTCAAGTGTTCGCATAATTCCGATTGCTGCAAGTCTTGATGAAATATTCAATTCCTCGTATAACTTTGCTGCTTTATCCGCATATTCCCGCCAATTTTCGTTCTTTAACCAGTACAAGGAACGGAAATATAAATCTAATAATCGGGCAGATTCATACCCTTGCGAAAGGCTTTGAATATAAGGTTCAATTAAGTCGACGATTTGTTGTGCATGATTTTTATAGTCATCAGGATTATATAATTTTTCCGCTTCATCAAGAATATCGCGCAATTCCTGAGAGCTAACTTCCTCTAGTAATTCTGATATTTCTATCCCTAGCTGCTCTGCGATATAAGCTAAGCTCTCCATCGATGGTTTAGCTTTATTATTTTCGATTAGACTAAGCATGCCTTTTGTGAGTTCTGTTCCGGCAAGGGCTTCTAATGTCATTTTTTTCTGTTTTCTATATTTGCGAATTCTTTCTCCAAGCATCTCCATTGGGCATACTCCTTTGCTAAATTCACTAATAAATCAAGTTAAGTTCAATCAGTTTAATTATATTAAACTTTTCATTACATTGGAAGAGCTGCTCAACGAATTTTGTTTAATTAAATTAAACTTCAGGCTTGCGCTGGAAGAATCTAACATGTTATGATTTGTTTAATTAAATTAAACTTTTTTTAAGGATGTGTATGAAGTGGAGGATGTATTAAAACTAAGAAGAGCAACCTATCATC
>JAEWIG010000068.1 GCA_023387295.1 Bacillota bacterium
GTGGAGATGGTGGTAACGGAATGGTTGCTTTCCGCCGAGAAAAATATGTTCCAATGGGTGGCCCAGCAGGTGGTGACGGTGGAAAAGGTGCCGATGTCATCTTTGAAGTGAATGAAGGCTTACGTACCTTAATGGATTTCCGCTATCAAAGGCACTTTAAAGCAACACGTGGAGAACATGGGATGTCGAAGAATCAGCATGGTAAAAATGCAAAGGATATGATTGTCAAAGTACCACCGGGCACAGTCGTTACCGATGTTGAGACAGGTGAGGTTCTTGCTGATTTAGTAGAGCATGGACAAAGAGCAGTAATTGCAAAGGGAGGAAGAGGTGGACGAGGAAATAGCCGTTTTGCTACACCTGCCAATCCTGCCCCAGAATTATCTGAGCATGGTGAACCTGGAATAGAAAGAGAAGTTATGCTCGAATTAAAGCTTCTTGCAGATGCGGGATTAGTTGGCTTTCCAAGTGTAGGGAAATCAACATTATTATCGGTTATCTCATCAGCAAGGCCGAAAATAGCTGAATATCATTTTACAACGATTGCTCCTAACTTGGGAATGGTCGAAACAGAAGATGGTAGAAGCTTCGTGTTAGCTGACCTTCCAGGATTAATTGAAGGAGCTCATTCTGGTGTAGGACTTGGACATCAGTTCTTGCGTCATATCGAACGCACTCGTGTAATCGTCCATGTTATCGATATGGCGGCAACAGAAGGCAGAGATCCGTACAGTGATTATGTAACGATTAACAATGAATTGAAGGAATATAATTTACGACTTACAGAAAGACCTCAAGTCATTGTTGGGAATAAAATGGAAATGCCTGGCGCAGAGGAAAATTTGCAAAAGTTTAAAGAACAATTACAAGAGGATTATCCAATTTTCCCAATCTCAGCAATTACTCGCCAAGGTTTAAGAGATTTATTATTTGCGATTGCTGATAAAATTGAGGAAACTCCAGAATTCCCTCTTATTCAGGAAGAAGAGCAAACAGGCATCCATCGTGTTCTCTATAAGCATGAAGCTGAACAGTCAGAATTTATTATTACGAGAGATTCAGCTGGAACTTTCATCGTTTCTGGTGATGCAGTCGAGAAGCTATTTAAGATGACTGATTTCTCTAGGGATGAATCGGTTCGCCGTTTCGCGAGACAGCTTCGTGGCATGGGTGTAGATGAAGCGCTTCGAGAAAAAGGAGCAAAAGATGGAGATACAGTTAAGCTACTTGAATATGAATTCGAATTTATTGAGTAACCTCTTAGGTTAACGGGGTGGGAAGATGAAACAAGATAAATTGGATAAAAAATTTTATTTAGTTCGCGAAGATGTTTTACCTGAAGCGATGATAAAAACATTGGATGCAAAAGAGTTACTTGAAAGAGGAAAAGCTGAGTCTGTCTGGGATGCCGCTCAAAAGGTTGATTTAAGTAGAAGTGCATTTTATAAATACCGCGATACAGTTTTTCCGTTTCATACGGTCGTAAAAGAACGATTAATTACCTTATTCTTTTATTTAGAAGATCGTTCAGGTACGTTATCACACTTATTAAGTGTTGTGGCCTCATCTGGTTGTAATGTGATGACAATTCACCAAACCATTCCATTAATGGGAAGAGCGAACGTGACATTGTCCTTAAATACAACAGAAATGGCCGTTGAAATTGATGAGCTGCTTACGAGATTAAGACGTTTAGAATTTGTTGAAAAGGTAGAGGTATTAGGTTCAGGCGCATAGATTGCTTATGCGCTTTTCTCTTTAAAAAATATTATTTGAAATTTAAGAATTGTCTAGCTCCAGCGCCTACCCCCTCGAGGTCATAAGCCAATCCTCTCAGAAAGGTAAAGAACCACCTTTCCGAGAGGCTCGTCTTATGCTTGTCGGGGGTGACCAAGGCGCTTGCGCTTTTCTTATGAAAGGGGAAAACGTTGTGAAAATTGGTTATTTAGGTCCAATAGCAACATTTACTGATATTGCTGTTCGGGCAATGTTTCCTGGGGAACAGGCCGTCCCTTATTTAACAATACCAGCATGCTTTGATGCGTTAACAGAAGATAACATCGATGTCGCCGTAGTTCCACTTGAAAATGCACTTGAAGGCTCAGTAAATATCACCCTAGATTATTTAGTTCATGAAGTGGATCTACCGATTATTGGAGAAATTACAGCACCGATTCGGCAGCATTTCATGGTTCATCCAGATAATAAGGATAAATGGCTGGAAACAGAGATTGTTTACAGTCACTCACATGCTATTGCCCAATGCCATAAATTTTTACATAAAGATTTAATGGGAGTCCCATGTGAAAACACAACATCAACAGCTGCTGCAGCAAAGTTTTTAAAGGAAAATCCGCATATTAAAGGTGGAGCGATTGCCAATGAATTAGCGGCTGAGGTGTATGGACTTGCAATCGTTCGTGAGGATATTCACGATGTCAGCTATAACCATACTCGATTTGTTATTCTTTCCAAAAAACAACTACCTCTAGATGAAAAACAGCAATCTTTTGGCGGTTATAAAACAACGGTGATGATTACATTGCCATCTGATCGAGCAGGGGCACTTCATCAAGTGTTATCAGCTTTTGCATGGCGGAAATTAAATCTCTCTAAAATCGAGTCAAGACCGATGAAAACGGGATTAGGTAATTACTTCTTTATCATTGATATAGACATGAAACGGGATGATGTATTAATACCAGGAGTAGTTGCTGAGTTAGAAGCACTTGATTGTAAAGTAAAAATATTAGGTAGCTACCCTTATTATCAGCTAGGGATGAAAAAATGCACAGTTTAGAAGCACCCTTAGAAAAATAAAAGTGGAAATGAAAAATGTCTCATTTTTTCATTTCCACTTTTTTTATTATTCAACTAATATTTTCGCTTTTTTTAGTGCAAGCTCCGCTTCGTCTAAATTTTTTTCTGATGGAGCGCTAATGGTATGTAAATGGAATCCTTCTGTTAGCTCAGATAAATAAGAGGCTTTTGTTGCTTGAATTTTTTCCATAAACTGTTTTACTTCTTTTCTATTTGATACCATGACAGAGGCGGTTAAATCACCATAGACTGGATGCTCGATTTTCACATCCTTTACTGTAACACCACAATCGACAAGAAGATTCAGCTCTTCCTCCGTTTTTTCTGGTGAGTGATAGCAGGCAATGGTACGTTCGAAAAATGTAGCAAGAGAAGCCTGGAATAAATATAAATAGCCTTGGCTTGTAGCGATAATCGGCTCACCTCTAGCTTTAAGTAATGTGATATCACCAACGATTACTTGTCTACTGACATTTGCTTTAGCCGCGAGCTCACTACCTGTAAGCGGTTCTTGTGATTCTTTTAAGAGCTTTAGCAAAAGTTCTCGTCTTTCTTCCCCCAGTACCTTTTTCTGATCCTTCATTATTTAATCTCCCTTACATAACTAATAATTATTATTTTATCATAAGGCTGTATTAAAGTTTATCGTTGATATAACCAATTTGTTGATTGGACTGGAGAGCAAGTGCCTACAGCAGAAATCAACAGGTGCATAGCCTAGCATAAAAAATATTATGTAGCTATCAAGTTTTAATAATCCGCATTCTAATCATATTTTTCTAAAAAAATGCATAAGTTTTTATGTAGATTGTTAGCAATTTGCCCATTTTGTCATACACTATATGGACTTATCGCAGAGTTTTACTTTAAGAGTAGGAGGGAAACCAGAGTGAAGATCCATATCGTACAAAAAGGGGATACTCTTTGGAAAATCGCCAAAAAGTACGGCGTGAACTTTGAAGAGCTGAAAAAGATGAATACACAGCTCAGCAACCCTGATATGACTATGCCCGGAATGAAAATAAAAATTCCTGGAACTGGAGGAACAATTAAAAAGGAAGCCCCAATTGGGAGTAAACCGGGAGTAAGTGTCAAAATGGGTGCAAAAAAAGAAATGCCTGTTGCCGAAGCTCCAAAGGAAGTGCCGATTAAAGAAGCGCCAAAGAAGGAAGCTCCTGTATTAGAAAAGCCGGTAGAAGAGTTACCACAGAAACAAATGCCTGCACCTGTAGAGGTACCTACGAAGCCATTTGTACCAAAAATGCCTAAACCAATTATGCCAGAAATTGATATAAATAATTATTATATGATGAACATGGCAAATTTATCTGTTCAACAGCCGAGTCAGCTACCACCAAAGCCGGTTAAACCACCGATAATGAAGCCAGTAGAACATAAACCAATTCAACAACCAATTATGAAGCCAGTAGAGCAAAAGCCAATTCAACAACCAATTATGAAACCAATCCAGCCAACTTTACCACAGCTTCCGCCAAAACCAGAAAATATTCTCCCATCAGTTAAGCCAATAGCTAAACAAAGTCCAGCGTTAATGGAAAGTGAGTCATCTGTTCATTCACATAAAGGAGGGTATGATCAACAAATGTATCCATATCAACCAAATTTATATTATCCGATGTCCCAATCAATGCCTGGAGTAGGTTTCCAAAGTGGATATCCACAGCAGCAAATGGCAAATCCTTTCGTTCAGGGGGCAATGCAAATGCCTATGTATCAAGGCGGAGTCATGCCAATGCAGCAAATGCAAATGCCTCATTATGGGCTGGCAGGAGTCGAAAGTCATGGATATGAGGAATCTTCCTCTTGGCAAATGCCGATGCATCAGATGCCACATACAAACCCAACATATACCCAGCCTACTCACGCACAAATGCCTGCACCTGTAATGGGAGTAGAGGATATGAGCCAACATCAGCTGCCTTTACAGCCAACCTATACGGCACCTGCTATGCATCCAGCTTATGGTTATCCACAAGCTCCTTGTCCACCACAACATTTAATACCGATATCACCGGTTATGCCAGGATCAGGCTTATGCGGTCCGATTCCAATGCCGTATGGATATCCGCAGATGGGAGTAATGCCACAAGTTCAAGGAGTCATGTCTGAATCTCCAGAAATGGCACAAATGCCTTTAATGCCAACACAAAGTCAGTTACCATTAAGTCCAATGCAAAGTCAAATGCCTTTAAGTCCTTCACAAAGTCAAATGCCACTTTCACCAGTAACAATGCCTAAACCTGTTAAAGGTGTAGGAACAGATTGTGGCTGTGATGGTGGAATGATGCACCATGGTCCTCAAGGCCATGGAGCTGGATATGATATGGGAGGGTACCAAGCACCTTATGATATGGGTGGAGCACCAATGTATTCCATGCCGTACGGCCAACAAATGCAAATGAGGTATCCACAACCTTCATATATGAATCCTTATGGCTATGGTCCAATGGGAGGAGCTGCGTTTGGAATGCCTCGCAGCTATGAAGAGAGCAGTGAATTTGACGTATAAAAATAGAGGAGACGATTTGTTCCAAGATCGTCTCTTCTCCTATTTAAATGATCAGCTTTCCATTTCAATTAATGATCTTCAGCCTATTAGAAAGCAAGTTTATCTCGTGAAAACTGACCAATTTGATTTTATTTTGAAGGGATTTTCGACTTATCGTCGATTAATGCTACAAGAAACATTTACATCTGCATTATATCAAGTCGGGTTTGATGATACTTATTATTTTTACCAATTATCAAAAAAAACACCCTTATTATTTGAGGAAACCTATTATGGCTGCCTACAGTATATCGAACCGGCTACAAATGGATTTACTTATCATGAGAAAAAAGACCGAATAGATGGACTCGATTTATTAAGTAAATACCATCTTACTACAGAAAAATTAATTGACCGATTTCGAATACTAATATCTCCATTTCAACAAATTGAAAAATGGCATGAAAGAGCAGCTTTATTTTTTAACAATCTTCATATTGTAAAATATTTCGTGCAAAAGGAAATGATTGATGAATATCTCCTGTGGGCTGATTGGTCACTAAAAGGGATGCAAAGTCTTTCACATATATTTGATAATGGAGAAAAGGTTATCACACATGGAGATGTTGCTCATCATAATTTCCTTAGGGGAAAGGATAATAAGTTATATCTCATTGATTTCGATTTAATTAGTTTAAGTACTCCTCATACGGATTATCTTCAATACGCCAATCGAATCCTGCCTTCTATAAATTGGTCATGGCAAGAATTATCGACATACGAGAAAATGATGCCCTTTCTGAAGGATAAAGGCTTTATTTATGCGCTTGCCTACCCAACGGATATTTTCCGCGAATGGAATCGTGCAATAAAGGAGAAGTCATACTTACAGCAAGAAAAGATTCAGCAATTATTAGAGTTAACGGTTGAACAATTCGAGAAAAGGCAAGAATTTTTTAAGGAATTAACTACACTTATGAAACGCTTCTAGCTCTTAATCATGAATGAAAGCTCCTTTTTCCTGCCAATATATAAATGAGCAATTTATTGCTCTAGTCTGTATAGTGGTAGGGGGAATCAGCTTGAACAAGAAATTAATGATATTTCCAATTATGGTTGCCATGTCCTTCAGTTTAGTCGGTTGTGGAACAAATGATGAGTCAGCTGAGCAAGATCAAAACCGAAATGGAATGCAGCCAGTTGGTTATTATTCCAATGAAAACCATGAAGGAAACCGTGGAGGAAATGCAACCATTCTGGATGGAACGGATAATGATGGTCCAATTACGGAAATGATGGACCATTCATTCGGTCTTGAAGGTGAAAATGTTCGAAATGAAAGTAGCAATCGACAAGTCAGAACTTCACCAAATGGCATCGATACGACAAATGTAAGTGATACAGGGAATAGAACAGAAGGGAATCAACTATTTAGTCGTGATGATTATAATTATCACGGTCATTTAGGTCAAAATACCCGAAAAGTTGAAAGTCAATATTATTATGAAGCTTATGAAGGGCATCTAGTTGAAAAAATTAATAACGCTGTAGCTAAAGTTAAAAATGTAAACGATGTTCAAACCGTAATCCATGGAAACAACGCGCTCATTGCAGTTAAACTTGCAAATGGAAACCGTGAAAATGCAACGATAGCTGCTATTCAGCGTACTGTTCAACCATTGTTAAATGGAAAAACAAGTAAAATTCTCACCGATGCGAGTAGCTTTAGTCGTCTCCGTAATCTTGACAATAACTTGCGCGATTGGAGTCCAAAGGATCAGATTTATCTAGACATGGATAATTTATTCCGTACAAATAATGGAAAATAGTTCCGTAAACGAAGGGCAAGGCTTAGCCTTGTCTTTTTGTTTTTTTGAAAAATGGTATTCGTTATTAGATGTTATTTTCATTTTTTGCAGAACGTTGCTATGACGCTAACTGACGGATATATCATGAAAAGTAAGCGATATAATATAAATCTGACGGATATATTTTAAAAATAGACGGATAAAATCAAAATCTGACGGATATCAATAAACAAGATGATTTTCACCATTAAAAAAGAAGGAGATTTTTGCTCTAATAGAGAATTTTGTTGTAATTAAGAAAGGAGTGTTGATATTGATTGCAAAAGAACGCACAATCCCCATCAGAATTCAAAAAAATGATGCTCTTTTAAGAAGACTACCAAAAAATCATTCCAAAAGAGCTGCAATCGAACAAGATCAAGCAAAAAGAATGGCTGGTTATCGCGGAGAGCAATCTTTGGATTATTATGTAAGTAAGTTACCTGAAAAAGACTTTATTATTTTCCATGGTATACGGCTTACTGATGGTAAATATTTTTTTCAAATGGATACCCTCATTCTATCTCCTTATTTTCTCCTCATACTAGAAGTTAAAAACTTCTTCGGAACTTTGTTTTTTGACCCCATATTAAACCAATTAATTCAAACTACTCAAAATGGCGAAGAAAAAGGCTATGCTAATCCTATCGAACAAGCAAACCAGCAAAGCCGCTCATTAAAAAAATGGTTAGACAAAATAAATATAATTGCTCCAATTGATTTCCTTGTTGTCATAAGCAAACCATCTACGATCATAAAAACGCCTCCGAACAATACACATATCCTTCAAAAAGTCACACATGTTCAATTTCTATTAAGTAGAATTGAAAAGCATAAAGATATGTATAAAAAAGAAATCTTCCCTCCTAAAGAACTGAAAAAGCTTACCCGTCTCATTTTGAAATCCCATGTCCCTGAAATGTTTGATTGTCTCAAACATTATGAAATCACTTCGGATGAATTGATTACAGGTGTCATTTGTCCTAATTGTTTTTCCTATCCAGTGAAAAGGCATTACGGAACATGGTTTTGCCTTAGTTGCCAATATAAAAATAAAAATGCTCATCTCCAGGCTGTTACGGATTTCTTCCTCTTAAATAAAGATACCCCTATATCGAATCAGCAATTTCGCGACTTTCTGCATCTTACTTCCGCAGATGTAGCTAGAAAGATGCTAATCTCCATGAATTTATCCTCTACAGGAACCAATAAAGGCAAAGTATATCTGCCACCTTCTAACTATCAAAAAATCTCGGAACTAAACAGACACTGTTAGTAGCTGTAACAATTTTTTTGAGAAGAATGATGGATTTGACAAATTTGTATATAGTGTATATATTATGTATATACACTATATAAACCGCGGGTGAGTAAATGAATATTATTATTTCAAATACATCGAAGGATCCAATATACCAACAAATTATGAAACAAATAAAAGAACTAGTCTTAAAAGGGGAGTTATTAGAAGGTGATTCATTGCCTTCCATTCGCCAGCTTGCAAAAGATTTACAAATCAGTGTGATTA
>JAEWIG010000146.1 GCA_023387295.1 Bacillota bacterium
GGATATGCTTGCAGCTTTTAATAGAATGAAGGATTTAGGTGGAGGAATTGTTGTTTCAGAAAAGGGGGCAATCGTTCAGGAGATTCCGCTGAAATTAAAAGGAGTCATGTCTGAGAAAAAGGTGGAAGCTCTTATTGAGCTAGAGAAACAGTTGCTTCATTATTTACAGGAAAGAGGCTATCGTTTCGCAGACCCGATCTATTCTCTTTTGTTCTTTTCATCGACACACTTGCCGTATATTCGCATTACTCAGCAGGGGATGTTTGATGTGATGAATAAAACAGTTCTCTTTCCAACTATAATGCGTTAAAATGTAAAAGTAAGCACGATAGAAAATTTTGAGGTGTCTTATGTTAAAAAAGTGGCTCGTAGCTTCTGTAATGATGATGCTCTTCATTGCAGGTTGTAGCAAAAATGATCAGACTAGTGTAGATGAAGAAACGAATAAAGGGACTGAAGTAGAGGAGTCAGATGAAGTAGGCGAGGATATCGAGTTACCCTTTCAATATCCATTAACCGGTGTAGGGACAGAGGAAAAAGCGGCAGGGCGTTCAGTTGCTGTCATGATTAACAATCATCCTCAAGCGCGCCCACAATCTGGATTAGGGCAAGCTGATGTCGTGTATGAGTTGCTTGCAGAAGGGGATATTACTCGTTTTCTAGCTATTTTTCAAAGTGAGCATCCAGAGAAAATTGGACCGATAAGAAGTGCGCGAGATTATTATATCGAGCTGGCAAAGGGATATGATAGTCTATATATTGCTCATGGCTTTAGTCCAGAAGCAAAAGCGATGCTTGATAAAGGTTATGTCGATAATTTAAATGGGATGAACCTTGATGGTACTTTGTTTTATCGTTCAACAGACCGAAAAGCACCACATAATTCCTATACTTCCTTTGAGAACATCCTAAAGGGAGCTGAAAAAAGAAATTATGAGATGGATAAAGCTCCATCTGCGCTCACTTTTTTAAGTAAGAGCGAAATGGAAGGGCTTGAAGGAAATAAAGCGCATTCGGCAATGGTTACTTACTTTAAGAATAGTATCTTCAACTCCATGTATGAGTACGATGAAGAGCTTGAGAAGTATAAACGCTTTTCAAACGGTGTATTAACCGCAGATAATGATACTGGCGAGCCAGTATTGCTTGATAATATTTTTATAGTCGAAACGGATCATAAAGTTATTGATGATGCTGGGCGCCGTTCCATTAACTTAACTTCTGGAGGCCGTGGGTATTTGCTACAAAAGGGCCAATGGAAAGAAGTAGAATGGGAAAATATTGATGGTAAAATCTTGCCTGTTTCCAATGGAAAGAAAGTAGGATTAGTATCAGGGAAAACATGGATAAATGTGATTCCTACTAGTCCTGGTTTAGAGCAGACGGTTTCATTTGATGCAAACGAATAAAATTGTGTAAAAAGGAGAATTAGTCTATGCAAATTGATAAATTAAGAGGAAGAGAATTAGATCAGTTGTTTAAATCTATTTTATCCTTAAAGAATTTAGAGGAGTGCTACATATTCTTCGATGATCTTTGTACAGTAAACGAAATTCAATCTCTTGCTCAACGTCTTGAAGTTGCTCGTATGCTTCATGAAGGAAGTACGTATCATAAAATTGAGACTGAAACAGGGGCAAGCACTGCAACGATTTCTCGTGTTAAACGAAGCTTGAATTATGGAAACGATGCGTATGAATTCGTTTTAGCACGAATTAAGGAAGAGGAAGCAAAAGAAGAATAAGCGGCTGAAATAAAGCCAACGACATTTTACAAGTCATGATAGATTCAATAGGTATAACCGTGGGAATTTCCTGCGGTTTTCTTTTTGTTTCGTCTAGCACGAGTGTTATAATATTGAGATGGTATGATAGATTGGGGGAAGTATGGATGTATGATATAACCAAGTGGAGACATGTCTTTAAGCTGGATCCAGATAAATATATATCAGATGAGGATTTAGAAAGAGTGTGCGAATCAGGGACAGATGCGATTATTGTTGGAGGGACAGATGGCGTTACCTTAGAAAAGGTGCTTGATTTAATGGCACGAGTTCGGAGATATACGGTTCCTTGCGCACTTGAAGTATCAAGTATTGATTCAATCACACCTGGATTTGATTTTTATTTTATCCCGACTGTCCTTAATAGTAAGGAAACGAAATGGATTAACGGTCTTCATCATGAGGCAGTAAGAGAGTACGGGGAAATAATGAATTGGGACGAGATTTTTGTTCAGGGCTATTGTATTCTAAATGAGGATTGTAAAGTAGCTAAACTGACAAAAGCGCAAACGAACTTATCGATAGAAGACGTAAAAGCTTACGCAATGATGGCAGAAAAAATGTTCCATTTACCGATTTTTTATTTAGAATACAGCGGGAGCTATGGTGACCCTGAAGTTGTTTCAGGGGTGAAGAAGGTGCTCGAAAATACAACTTTGTTTTACGGTGGCGGAATTGAAACACCTGAGCAAGCAAAGGAAATGGCAGCACATGCAGATGTCATAGTTGTAGGGAATGTCATCTATACAGATATCGAAGCAGCACTTAAAACTATTTAAGGTGATATTTTAGATGCCATTTTTGGTGCCAGGCACCACTCGTGGACAGATCACAGCTTTTGTCTTTCTGTGGTGCCTGGCACCGCAGAAAGACAGTATGGGTGTTTTGTACGCGTGGGGTGGACAGCTCCGCGGTGAAAACTTTTTTTGATTGAAGAACGAATAATATAGAGTTACACTATAATTAAGAACAAATGTTTGTATGGCGGTGAATAATGAAATGGATTTTTTAACAGATAGACTGTTAAATGGATTGAATCCCGAACAACAAAAAGCTGTAAAGGCAACAGATGGACCATTGTTGATTATGGCTGGAGCAGGTAGTGGGAAAACGAGGGTACTAACCCACCGAATTGCCTATCTCATGGTTGAGAAGGAAGTGAACCCTTATAACATTCTAGCAATTACATTTACGAACAAAGCAGCGCGTGAGATGCGCGAGCGAATTGAGCGAATGATGGGTGGCGTAGCAGAGCAAGTTTGGATATCTACTTTTCACTCAATGTGCGTAAGGATTTTAAGAAGAGATATTGACCGGATTGGTTATAATCGCAATTTCACAATCCTAGATCCGACAGACCAACAATCTGTCATTAAAGCGATCCTAAAAGATAAAAATATCGATCCAAAAAAGTTCGATCCTCGAGCGATTTTAGGAACGATAAGTTCGGCGAAAAACGAACTTACAACACCTGAAGAATTTGCGAAAACAACGGGAGACTACTATCAACAAAGAGTTAGCGATGTTTATACCGAATATCAGAAGCGTTTAAGAAGAAACAGTGCGCTTGATTTCGATGACATCATTATGTTAACTATTCAGCTTTTTCAACGAGTTCCAGAAGTGCTCGAATTTTATCAGCGTAAGTTTCAATACATTCACGTTGATGAGTATCAGGATACGAACAGAGCACAATACATGCTTGTCAAGCTTCTTGCGGCACGTTTCCGCAATCTTTGTGTTGTCGGTGATTCGGATCAGTCCATCTACCGTTGGAGAGGTGCTGATATTGCCAATATCCTCTCTTTTGAAAAAGACTATCCAAATGCACAGGTAATTTTACTTGAGCAAAATTACCGTTCCACGAAGCGAATTCTTCTTGCAGCCAACAAAGTAATTAGCCGCAATATGAATCGGAAAGACAAAAATCTTTGGACAGAAAACGACGAAGGAAACAAGATTTGCTACTACCGTGCTGATAGTGAGCAAGGAGAAGCACAATATGTTGTTGGGAAAATTAAAGAACTAACTCACGATGGGAATCGTAAGCTCTCAGATATTGCGATTTTATACCGGACAAACGCGCAATCTCGTTTAATGGAGGAAGTTCTGCTTAAATCGAATATAGAATACTCGATCGTTGGCGGCATTAAGTTCTATGACAGAAAAGAAATTAAAGATATGCTTGCTTATTTGCGTTTAATTGCCAATCCGGCTGATGATATTAGCTTACAAAGGATTATAAATGTACCGAAACGTGGAGTCGGCTCTACTTCCATTGATAAAATCGCTAATTTTGCTTTGCTTCATGAAATGACGATGATGGAAGCACTTGATTCGATAGATTTAATTGGTTTAAGCCCGAAAATTACAAAAGCTTGCGCCGAATTTAGAGATTTAATTAATAGCTACACCCAAATGCAAGAATACTTATCGGTTACAGAGCTTGTGGAGCAAATTCTCGAAAAGTCTGGCTATCGTGACATGCTTATCGCTGAAAAATCAATTGAAGCGCAAAGTCGTCTTGAAAACTTAGAAGAGTTCCTCTCCGTAACAAAAAGCTTTGAAGATAGTAGCGAGGATAAAAGTCTTGTTGCCTTTTTAACAGATTTAGCACTTGTTGCGGATATTGATAAATTAGATGAAGATGGTGAGCAGTCAGATGCCGTTGTACTCATGACGCTCCACTCAGCAAAAGGACTTGAGTTTCCTGTTGTGTTCTTAATCGGTTTAGAGGAAGGGGTTTTCCCTCATAGCCGTTCCTTAATGGAAGAAGCAGAAATGGAAGAAGAGCGCAGACTCGCCTATGTGGGAATAACAAGAGCCGAGGAAGAACTCTATATTACGAATGCGCAAATGCGGACATTATTTGGTCGTACGAGTATGAACCCACCTTCACGTTTCATAAAAGAAATTCCAGCAGACTTATTGGAGGGTGTAGAGCCAGCACAAAGAGCAAACTCACCTTTTGGTCAATCCACGTTAGGATCTGCCTTTTCTAGACAGCCACAAAGAAGAGCCGTCATCCGACCAGCGACGAACGCAACTGGCGGAGATGAATTTGCTTGGAAGGTAGGAGATAAGGCTGTACATGGAAAGTGGGGAACAGGTACGGTCGTCAGTGTGAAGGGTGAAGGCGATGGGATTGAACTTGATATTGCATTTCCGAAGCCAACTGGTATTAAGCGTCTGCTAGCTAAGTTTGCACCAATCACAAAAGGATAAATTTATACATCTAGAAGTATTCAATAGAAAGGGTTGGATAAATGGACCTTCAAACTGCTGAAAAAAAGGTTGCGGAGTTGCATAAACTGCTTAACCAATATAATTATGAATATCATGTTCTTGATCGGCCATCTGTATCTGATGCCGAGTATGATCAACGAATGAGAGAATTGCTCGAATTAGAAGAAACCTTTCCTGAACTGAAAACACCTGACTCCCCAACACTTCGAGTCGGTGGTGAAGTTTTGTCCATGTTCGAGAAGGTTCAGCACGAATCACAAATGCTTAGTCTTTCAAATGCATTTAATGAGCAGGACTTAAAGGATTTCGACCGACGCGTTCGCCAGGCTGTAGGAGACAATATTTCCTATGTTTGCGAATTGAAAATTGATGGATTGGCTGTTTCCCTTCGCTATGAGGCTGGATTATTCTCTCTAGGGGCGACACGTGGAGATGGGACAACAGGAGAAAACATTTCGGCTAATCTACGAACGATTCGTTCCATTCCTCTCCGTTTAAATCAAGAGGTTTCGATTGAAGTACGTGGAGAAGCATACATGCCGAGACGCTCTTTTGAAGAGTTAAATAAGCTGAGAATGGAAAAAGAAGAGGATGTATTCGCTAATCCGAGGAATGCTGCAGCAGGTTCCTTGCGTCAGCTTGATCCACGCATCGCAGCCTCCCGTAATCTAGATGTTTATTTATATAGTATTGCGGATACAGGTGAAACAGGAGTCAACTCCCATAGTGAAGCGCTGAATCTTCTCGATTCGCTTGGTTTTAAAACAAATAAAGAACGAAAAAAATGTGCAAGCATTGAAGAGGTAATTGAATATATTCAATATTGGACAAATGAACGCCCAAACCTTCCCTATGATATCGATGGGATTGTGATAAAGGTAGATTCGCTAGCTCAGCAAGATGAGCTAGGTACTACAGCGAAAAGTCCTCGCTGGGCAATCGCTTATAAGTTTCCTGCTGAGGAAGTCATCACAACACTAAAAGATATTGAATTAAGTGTTGGAAGGACGGGTGTCATTACCCCAACTGCAATTCTTGCGCCTGTTAGAGTGGCAGGATCAACTGTAGGGAGAGCTTCCCTTCATAATGAGGATTTAATCCGTGAGAAGGATATTCGAATCGGTGACCAGGTTGTTATTAAGAAAGCTGGGGATATTATTCCTGAGGTTGTCAATGTTCTCGTGGATAGAAGAACTGGGGATGAGTTAGAATTCCAGATGCCTACTCATTGTCCAGAATGCGATAGCGAATTGGTTCGTCTAGACGGGGAAGTTGCTTTAAGATGTATCAACCCGAAATGTCCTGCACAAATACGAGAAGGCTTAATTCATTTTGTTTCTCGTAATGCCATGAATATTGATGGTCTAGGAGAAAAAGTGATTAGCCAGTTATTTGCGGAAAATTTGATTAAGGATGTTGCTGATATATATAAATTAACCTATGAGCAGCTAATCAAACTTGAGCGAATGGGTGAAAAGTCAGTAAACAACTTATTACAAGCTATTGAGAACTCGAAAACAAATTCCCTAGAGAAGCTCTTATTTGGGCTTGGTATTCGTCACGTGGGAGAAAAGGCGGCAAAAACGCTGTCACAGCAATTCGAAACGATAGACAATCTCAAAAATGCTACGCATGAAATGCTAACTGGCATTAATGAAATTGGTGAAAAAATGGCTGGTTCGATTGTCTCCTATTTCGAGCAAGATGAAGCAGAAGAATTAATTTTGGAACTAAAGGCTGCAGGAGTAAATACTGAATACAAAGGTCCAAAGCTCGTATCTGTCGAGAATATTGATTCTATTTTTGCCGGAAAAACGATCGTTCTGACAGGTAAGCTCGAGAAGCTAACGAGAAATGAAGCGAAGGAAAAAATTGAAGCTTTAGGTGGGAAAATCTCAGGTAGTGTGAGTAAGAAAACAGATATCGTCATTGCAGGTGAAGATGCGGGTTCAAAACTAACAAAAGCAACTGAATTAGGAATTGAGATTTGGGACGAGGAAAGGCTAGTGGTAGAATTAGCCTCACAAGCTGACTAAAACAGTTCTTCTTCATTAAAAGGGAGTTCAAAGTAAGAGGTGGAAAAATGTGAAAAAAATAATGATACTTATGCTGTCGCTTCTCTTGCTCCTTGCAGGCTGTGCACCGAACTTTAAAAGACAAGAAGAAGTTGTACAGGAAAAGGAAGATTCGAAAGAGGAAGCGATTATTCCGAATTACAAAATCTCTGACAAATACTACCAAACAATTGTACCTGTAAAGCAAGGGGAGACAAGAGGTCTTGTCGTTCAAAATCTTAATACTCGATTGGATATTAATGAGTTTGAAACTGGGCTAATGAGAGTAGCTCAGAATACGTTTAATCCTGATAAATATTTATTTCAAGAAGGACAATTTTTAAAAAGAGATGTTGTTAGCAAGTGGCTAAAGCGGAAATACACTCCACAACAATTAGAAGAGAGAGAGTTAACAGAAGCTGATAATATCGGTCTTAACCCGATTGATGAATCGGGATTAAATGAGACACCGCAATATCTTTCACATATTTTAGAGCATAATTATTATGTGAAAAATGATGAAGGGAAGATTAAATTAGCAGGTGTTGTGATTGGTCTTGCGCTAAACTCGATTTATTATTATAAGGATGACAAAGATATCATTCGTGAAACAGAAATTTCTCATGCTGAACTTGAAAAAGAAGGAAAACGTATTGCTGAAGAAATATTAAAGCGGGTAAGAGGGATAAGTGAATTAAAGGAAATCCCGATTACGATTGCTTTATTTGAACAGCAAAGCAAGAAATCTGTAGTTCCAGGGAATTTCTTTGCGTATGCTAATGCGGACAAGGATAGTGCTAAACTTGGAGATTGGGCAAAAATAGACGAAAAATATTATCAGTTCCCATCCTCTGCAGCGACCGAAGATCATCGGGAGGATGTAGGATCGTTTTTAAACTTTAAGCAAGATGTTGAAACTTATTTTCCAAACTTTACTGGCGTTATTGGTAGAGCTTTCTACTCAGGAGGTCAATTACAAGAGTTAAACATTGATATACCGATTCAATTTTATGGGAAGGCAGAAGGAATTGGGTTTTTACAATATGTTACTGGACTAGTCATAAGGCATTTCCCCGAGTATGTATCTGTACAGGTTAGCATTACATCAGTTAGTGGTCCAGAAGCTTTAATTGTTCGGAAATCAGGAGAAAATAAACCTTTTGTTCATATTTATCAGTAAAATTTCTGTGTTACATGATAATAGCTAGAAAAAAGCGAGCAATTTCTCAAAGGCGATTTTACTTCATTTATGGTAATATAATATTGTACAGAAACATTTAGTAATATAACAACCAACGGCAACTTGTTGTTCGTTCGTTGTTATATTAGATACATAGGAGGCGGGAAATTTGGTACAACCATACAAGCATGAACCATTTACGAATTTTAAATTGGACGAAAATCGTCAAGCGTATTTAGCTGGTTTAAAGACAGTGGAAGGTTATTTAGGACAAGATTACGATTTAGTGATCGGTGGAGAGCGCATCTCAACGGAAGAAAAAATCGTATCCTATAATCCTGCAAACAAAGAAGAAGTGATTGGTCGTGTATCAAAGGCAAATCGCGAATTAGCAGAAAAAGCGATGCAAGCGGCTGTAGAAGCTTTTAAAACATGGAAAAAAGTAAAGGCTGAAACACGCGCGGATGTACTTTTTAAAGCTGCTGCGATTATCCGTCGTCGCAAGCATGAGTTCTCTGCTCTTTTAACAAAAGAAGCTGGAAAGCCATGGAATGAAGCAGATGCGGATACAGCAGAAGCAATCGACTTCTTAGAATATTATGCTCGTCAAATGCTACGTATTAAAGATGGCCAACGTGTTCATAGCCGTCCAAATGAATTTAACCGTTATGACTATATTCCATTAGGAGTTGGAATTATTATCTCTCCTTGGAACTTCCCACTTGCGATTATGGCTGGCACAACAGTTGCAGCAATCGTAACAGGAAATACTGTATTATTAAAGCCAGCTTCAACTACACCAATTGTTGCTGCTAAATTCGTAGAAGTTATGGAAGAAGCAGGACTTCCTGCAGGTGTTCTAAACTTCGTACCAGGAAGCGGCGCTGAAGTGGGCGACTACCTAGTAGATCATAAAGATACTCGTTTCATCAGCTTCACAGGCTCACGCGATGTCGGCCTTCGTATTTTCGAACGTGCATCTAAAGTGAACGAAGGTCAAATTTGGATGAAGCGTTTAATCGCAGAAATGGGCGGAAAAGACACAATCGTTGTCGATAAGGAAGCAGATCTAGAATTAGCTGCTACTTCAATCGTAGCTTCTGCATTTGGTTTCTCTGGCCAAAAGTGCTCTGCATGCTCTCGTGCAGTAATCGTTGAAGATGTATACGATCAAGTGTTAAACCGTGTAGTGGAATTAACAAACCAGTTAACACAAGGTGACCCTGTAGATCCAAACAACTACATGGCAACCGTTATTGACCAAAGTGCTTATAATAAAATCATGAGCTATATTGAAATTGGTAAGCAAGAAGGAAAGCTAATGACAGGTGGAGAAGGGGACGATTCAAAAGGCTACTTCATTAAGCCAACTGTATTCGCGGATCTTTCACCAGAATCTCGTATCATGAAGGAAGAAATCTTTGGACCTGTTGTTGGATTTACGAAAGCAAAAGATTTTGATCATGCGATTGAAATTGCAAACAACACAGAATATGGTTTAACAGGTGCGGTCATTACAAACAACCGTGAGCATATTGAAAAAGCTCGTGAAGATTTCCATGTTGGAAACTTATACTTCAACCGTGGCTGTACAGGCGCTATCGTTGGCTACCAACCATTTGGCGGCTTCAACATGTCAGGAACAGACTCAAAAGCAGGTGGACCTGACTACCTAACGCTTCATATGCAAGCAAAAACAACATCAGAAATGTATTAATTTATTAAGGGTGATCGGCCATTGGCTGGTCACTCTTATTTTTTTTGAAAAATGTCGAATAAGTCACCTATAAATCATGAGCACGACAAAAACGGGGTTTCATTTTATCTATTAAAAATTTTCTAAATATTTTAATAAAAAGTGTTTCTTTTCACAAACATCTGTTATACAATACAATTATAGTTATCAACTTGTAGTATAACAACAAATCGTTTCTGCAGAAAAGGTAGTAACAAAATGAAAGCAGCACCTAGATTTTCATTATGTTTTTGAACAAAGGGAATAATAAGAAGGAGGATTTTTTTCATGTCAAAAACAAGAGTGCAGCAATTACAAGAAAGCTGGGAATTGGATGAGCGATGGAAGGGGATTGAGCGACCTTACTCAGCAGAGGAGGTCATCAAGCTAAGGGGATCCATCGACATTGAGCATACATTAGCTCGTAGGGGTGCAGAAAAGCTTTGGCAGTTGGTGAATGAAGAGGATTTTGTTAATGCTTTAGGGGCGTTAACAGGAAATCAAGCGGTTCAACAAGTGAAAGCTGGTTTGAAAGCGATATATCTAAGCGGTTGGCAAGTTGCAGCAGATGCGAATCTATCAGGACATATGTATCCAGACCAGAGCCTATATCCGGCAAACAGTGTACCAAGTGTTGTCAAGCGAATTAATCAGGCATTGCAGCGAGCAGACCAGATTCATCATATGGAGGGTGATACATCTATTGATTGGTTTGCACCTATTATGGCGGACGCGGAAGCGGGTTTTGGTGGGCAGCTAAATGTATTTGAATTAATGAAAGGCATGATTGAAGCTGGGGCAGCTGGAGTTCACTTCGAGGACCAGCTTTCATCGGAAAAGAAATGTGGGCATCTTGGCGGAAAAGTACTCCTTCCAACACAAACAGCGGTGAAAAACTTAATTGCCGCGAGACTAGCTGCTGATGTAATGGGCGTTCCTACATTAGTTGTAGCAAGAACGGATGCGAATGCTGCAGATTTAATTACGAGTGATGTCGATCCTTATGATGCACCATTTATTACAGGTGAACGAACACCAGAAGGATTTTTCCGGACAACGGCTGGTCTTGATCAAGCGATTGCACGAGGATTAGCATACGCTCCTTATGCAGACCTTGTTTGGTGTGAAACAGCAGAGCCGAGTTTAGAAGAGGCAAGACAGTTTGCAGAAGCTATTCATGAAAAATTCCCTGGCAAACTACTTGCCTATAATTGCTCACCATCCTTCAACTGGAAAGCGAAACTGGATGATGAGACGATTGCGAAATTCCAGGTTGAGCTTGGGAAAATGGGCTACAAGTTCCAATTCGTTACACTTGCTGGCTTCCACTCTTTGAACCATAGTATGTTCGAGCTTGCTAGAGGCTACAAGGATCGTGGGATGGCTGCATACTCTGAGCTGCAAGAGGCTGAGTTTGCGAGTGAAAAGGATGGTTATACAGCAACAAGACATCAAAGGGAGGTGGGAACAGGCTATTTCGACCAAGTTTCAATGACTATTACAGGTGGAACTTCTTCAACGACAGCCTTAAAAGGGTCGACTGAGGAAGAACAGTTCACAGCTACTAAGTAAGAGCAGTATGGAAGTTGAATGTAATGAATTTTTTATGATTTAATCCATTCTATCGTATTTTTTACCATTTTTTTCTCCAAATTTACACCTCTCTTCAGATGAAGAGAGGATTTTTTTGTTTAACATGGGAGATGATGATTAATGCACCACATGTTAAAATAAATCATACATAGTGAATAACATCTAAATTTTTTATGATAAAACACAACTTAGTGAGATTTAGCTCCTGTGGTAAAAAAGGCAACTTGTGTTTTCATAAAAAGGAGGAAAGCCTGTAAAGTGTCTAAACAAATTGACGATTATCTGATGGAAGGAATTCATGGCCAGAAGGAAACGAAGCCAGATGAAAGGCGAAAATTTCTCGGTACACTTCGAGAGCGGATTGTCATTGCTCTTACACAGTCACAAATCAGAGAAGATGGGATTTATCCACAGGTTGATGCAGCGTTCAAGAATAACCTGAAAGCTCAGCTATTTCTAAATGGAAATATGAATTATTCCGAGCTATCTAAATATACAAAATTAGCTTCTAAGTACAATATCGAATATTCGATGGTAACGAATAAGGAATATAATTCAGATATCGGCTTAGTCCTTGCTCATAACTATGCGATAGATAAGGAAGAAATTTTTGTCACAAAGACCGAAGAAAAGGAAAAATCACCGAAGAACGAGAATAAAAAGGGTGGAAAAAGTATATTTTCTAAGATTTTCAAGCGAAGAAGTCAGTAATGGCTTCTTTTTATGTATAAAAAAAAAATATATCAGCAACTTTCAGGATATATCAGCAAGTCTCGAGATATATCAGTAACTTTCAGGATATATCAGCAAGTTTCGAGATATATCAGCAACTTTCAGGATATATCGGCAATTTTCAAGATATTTCAGCAACTTCACATTAAATAATCACATCTCAACTTTCAATATATTGAAAAGTTATGTTAACTTAATAATAAAATAAATCTGAAAAAAAGGTGGTGATAGAATGAATCCAGTTGATATACGACCAAAAAAGCGCTCATCGGCTAGAATCCAGCTTGGAAAATGGTTCTTTACGCTGAAGCGTTATATTGAATGGATGACAGACGGAAAAAAATATTGTCATAATAAAAGCAACGACCTATTTCCTCATTCAATATTTAAGCATAAAACCCTTCTTCTGAGACAATTAAAAGATGTCGATATGACATTACAATACAATAAAATTATTAATCTACATAAAGCCGTTCCGCAGCTTAATAAGATTATCATTATGCCAGGAGAAACATTGTCGTATTGGAATCTTTTAGGGAAGACCACTTATCGAAAAGGGTATGTAGATGGAATGGTTCTTCATTACGGGAAATTTACGGAGGGTGCGGGAGGCGGATTATGCCAATTATCGAATTTAATTTACTGGATTACCTTACATAGCCCATTAACTGTAACAGAAAGGCATCGTCATAGCTTTGATGTGTTTCCAGATTCGAATCGTACGCAACCATTTGGAAGTGGAGCGACATGCGCCTATAATTATCTTGACCTTCAAATCAAAAATGACACAAATCAACCCTTTCAGCTCCATCTTTATTTAACAGACTCTCATCTTGTGGGAGAATGGCTCGCAAAGGAGCTACCGCTTTATACTTATGAGGTATATGAAAAACACCATGCCATTACACCAGCCTACTGGGGTGGATATCTCCGCCATAATGAAATTTACCGAAGAAAATATAATCGCCAAAATATACTTGTCGACGATGAATATGTGACGGAAAATCATGCAATTATGATGTATGAACCGCTATTAGAAAATAGTGGAGAATGCTAAGATCTCCTCTAAAGCTGTGAAGAGCTTAAATAAATGGTAAAATAGGCAAGGAATTAGTTAACAAGCGATATTTCGTATTGTTTTAACGTGTGAAAGTTTGATACTATTTATATTATTGTGATTAAACGAACATATTTGGAGGTGTATGAGCAATGACGAGAATTTCAAATGAGCAAGTAAAGCATGTTGCGAATTTAGCAAGACTAGCCATAACAGAAGAAGAAGCAGAAAAATTCACGAAGCAGCTTGATGCGATGATTTCTTTTGCAGAACAACTAAATGAACTAAATACGGACGGTGTAGAACCGACTTCTCACGTTTTAGATATGAAAAATGTCATGAGGGAAGATGTACCACAGGAAGGCTTGCCTCAATCTGAGGTTTTGAAAAACGCACCAGAACATCAAGATGGGCAAATTAAAGTACCGTCTATAATCGAATAAGGGGGGAACAGCATGGGATTATTTGATCATAAAGTAGCAGATCTTCATGAACTTCTACATAAAAAAGAAATCAGTGTATCTGACCTAGTAAATGAATCATACAAGCAAATTAATGAAGTCGAAGATAAAGTACAAGCATTTTTAACATTAAATGAAGAAAAAGCACGAGAAGCAGCGAAACAACTAGATGAAAAGCTAGGAACAGAAGAGTCAAAGGTTATGCTGTTCGGGATGCCGATCGGTATTAAGGATAATATTGTAACAAAAGGCTTACGGACAACATGTGCGAGCAAAATACTTGAAAATTTTGACCCGATTTATGATGCAACTGTAATGAATAAATTACATACAGCAGAAACGATTACAATTGGAAAGCTGAATATGGATGAGTTTGCAATGGGTTCATCTAATGAAAACTCAGCATTTAAAGTAACTCGTAACCCTTGGAATTTATTGAATGTACCTGGTGGTTCATCTGGTGCCTCTGCTGCATCAGTTGCTTCAGGTGAAGTTCTATTCTCACTAGGTTCTGATACAGGTGGTTCGATTAGACAACCAGCTGCTTATTGTGGGGTTGTCGGATTAAAGCCAACCTATGGTCGTGTTTCTAGATTTGGTTTAGTAGCATTTGCCTCATCACTTGATCAAATTGGACCGATTACAAGAAATGTAGAGGACAACGCCTATCTATTAGAAGCAATTTCTGGGCTAGATCCAATGGATTCCACTTCTGCTAACATCACTGTACCGAATTTCGCGAGCTCTTTAACTGGAGATATCAAAGGCTTGAAGATTGCTGTGCCGAAGGAGTATTTAGGTGAAGGGGTTGGAGAAGCAGCAAGACAGTCCGTTCTAGATGCTTTAAAGGAATTAGAAAAGCTTGGTGCAACATGGGAAGAAGTATCCCTACCACATTCTAAGTACGCACTTGCAACCTATTATTTACTATCATCTTCTGAAGCTTCAGCTAACCTTGCAAGATTTGATGGTGTCCGCTATGGATACAGAACAGAAAACCCAGAAAACCTACTTGATTTATATAAAAAGTCAAGAGCGGAAGGGTTCGGCGATGAAGTCAAACGCCGCATTATGCTTGGAACATATGCATTAAGCTCTGGATATTATGATGCTTATTATAAAAAAGCACAAAAAGTACGTACATTAATCAAAAATGACTTTGATGAAGTGTTTAAAAAATATGATGTGATTATTGGACCAACAACACCAACACCAGCTTTCAAAATTGGTGAAAATATTAATGATCCGCTTACGATGTATGCGAACGATATTTTAACCATTCCAGTAAATCTTGCGGGTGTTCCAGCGATTTCAATTCCTTGTGGATTTGCAAATGGTTTACCATTAGGACTGCAAATTATTGGTAAGCATTTTGATGAAAGCACAATCTATTGTGTTGCCCATGCGTTTGAGCAAGCAACTGATTTTCATAACAAAAAACCGGCATTGTAAGGGGGGAGAAAACAATGGAATTTGAAACAGTTATTGGACTAGAAGTACACGTAGAATTGAAAACAGACTCAAAGATTTTCTCTGCGAGCCCGAACCATTTCGGTGCTGAACCGAACACGAATACAACTGTCATCGATCTTGGATATCCAGGCGTATTGCCAGTTTTAAATAAAAAAGTAGTGGAGTACGGCATGAAGGCAGCAATGGCACTTAATTGTGAAATTGCACCAGTTACGAAGTTTGACCGAAAGAACTATTTTTATCCAGATAATCCCAAAGCTTATCAGATTTCTCAATTTGATAAACCGATTGGTGAGCACGGATGGATTGAGATTGAAGTAGATGGCTATAAGAAGAGAATTGGTATTACTCGTATTCATATGGAAGAGGATGCAGGAAAGCTTACTCACGGTGAAGGTTACTCACTTTGTGACTACAATCGTCAAGGAACACCACTTATTGAAATTGTATCTGAGCCAGACATTCGAACACCAAATGAAGCGTACGCATATCTTGAAAAACTGAAATCGATTATTCAATACACAGGTGTATCCGATTGTAA
>JAEWIG010000191.1 GCA_023387295.1 Bacillota bacterium
TATATGGTCACTAAGTTTAACAACCTCCTCTTGAATAACTACATCTTCAATCATGTTAAACTCACAATTGTCATCACTCAAACCTAACCAATCAAGTTGTTCAAGAACATAAGCATACTTCCCCATATCATCAAAAGCTTCAAGCATATGTTCCGCAAAATCTATATCATTACTTAATCTTTTACGTCCTATAGGATTGTATTTTATTTCTCCTGTTGCATAATCCCTATAAAAGACATCATTAAAATCCTTAAAATCTCTTAAATCATTATCGAATTTATTATAAAATTGTTGCTTATTATGTATTAATAGGTTAATTTGTTCCAACTTATAATTAAGAGTCCTAAGTTTTGCTGAGAAGCTCTTTTTATATCTGGTTGGTATGTATAAATTCACTTCATCAGGATTGTTAATGTCGATTCTTTTCCTGCCTAACATTTGGATAAATGTAATCTGATCCCAAGCCATTATTACGATATTTTTTAACTTAGGGTCATTAATATTAATGCCGTTATCCATTGCCTTAGTACACACGAGAACCTTCTTCGTGAATTTGCTATTGTTAATTATTGAATTAAGTTCATCACTATCAGTTCCTGACTTTATTAACGAGGCGTTTTTCTCCCCTATTTCTTCAACTATCTTTTCTCCACTTTTAATATCACTGACAAACACTAACCATTTTTCCTTCGAAGTATCATTTTTAATTAGATTGATAATGGTATCCATTTTATTGAAGTACTTTGGATGTAAATAGCTATAATCATTTCCTGTACTATACTCATGAATTTCAGCTCTGTCTAAACCGAATCCATTGTCCTTAATTTGCTCAATTCGTCTAATAATTGGAGTTTTAACTTCCTCCATTGTCGCAGATATAAAAATCTTAACTACACGAGGATTATAATCATAGACTGCCTTTTGGAAAGCAAAACGAGTCTTATTATTGAAGCTACCATCTGATAACATAAAGTGACATTCATCAAAAACTATGTAATCGTATAGGCTAAAATCGCTTTTTATTCCACTACCGTATATTTCTTTTTTAACTGTATCGCTAATTGCATGATATGAAGTTATAGTGACCTTATCATTTATCTTGGTGATTGCATCTAATTCTTTTAACTTTTTTGGGATTGGGAGTCCATACTTCTTCAGTAAATCCTTTTTGAGTTGTCTTTTTAGATTAATCCTATTACAAACCAGTAACAGCTTTTCATGTTCCTCAATGTTGTCCAGTAACTCATTCTTAATAAAGTAAGTTTTGCCTGTTCCCGTTTGAGCAGAAATCAACACGGTATCTCCCTTTTTCCAATTCAGATAATCTTTCCCAATGGTGTCTGAAACCCATTTTAAATTTAATTTTTTCATTCATTTACCATCCTTTATCTAGTTACCTACTTTTACTCCTTTAAGATTTTTATACTCTATTAATGCTGCTGACAAAGCTGGAGATTGATCCCACATTGTAAAACAAATTAATGTCTGAGGATGAATTGCCTTAGTTAAATAAAACATTCCTTTTCCTTTTAAAAAATCTGACTCTGGTTTCGAATAAGAGAAATAAAATCTTTCTCTAATTTCTTTTAAGTTACTCATTTGAAATGCCTCCGTTTTAATTCATCTTTTTATTGTCTATGTAATTTATGTATTTAATTATCTTATCTTCACTCATACCTGATGTCCCAAGCTCAAAGTGAGAGATAAGAGACTGTGAACATCCAATATGACTTGCAATATCTGTGTGCTTTATCTTCTTTCGTCTTCGTTTAACTAGGTACTCTTCTCGAAAACCTTCACTTATGTACATTTATTTCACCTCCTTTAAATTGAAAATTAATATATATTAGTTAAAAAAATAAATTGAATCTTCTTACCCCTTACAGGATCTTGGAGTTTAGTATTGTAGTAATTTAATTGACTAATTAACCGACTAAGCGTGACATTTGAAATAAATTATGCATTATGTATACACTACTCTTCCTTTATAGGGCATTATGCATAACCAATGCATAACCCTTGGGAGAGTAAGGCTCAACCATTTCCACCCCTCACCAAATTTCAGCACGATGTTGATGTACCAATGGCTGAAAGCATTTCCAAATGGTAACAAAATCTTTTTTGCATTTTATTCCATCTTACAAAAATCCTTATATACCAACACTTACCAATTTATGTAATGTATAAAAAATGTATAAAGATCGGTATGGAAAATGACTTCTAATTAGACATCTCGAACTAATCTTTTCAAAAAACTATCCCTCATATATAACTAATAGATAAATGATGTTTTTTACGTTTTTTCGCCACAGTCACCATAAAGTGTGTCTAAATTGTGAATAAGCCCCTATCTTTAGGTGTAGAAAAGTTTGGGAAATAATCAGCTTAGAATCTATCAGTTTTAAATTTCTGAGCCTTCACTATATAGCTATTTAGTAGCGTTTTAATTGCACATTTTCGCACGGACTCCTATTAAATGTCCCATTTATTTACAAATATGTTCACTTTTTCGTCACAATTATCGATAAACACTTCGACATTATTCGACATTTCATCTTTTAAACATTGTAAACATTGATTAAATCTGTCAAATGCTTTTTTCGCTTTTATGCCATGACAACCTTACCATGTGATTCATCTCTTCTTATTTGCGATTTTTCCCATTTGGGAAATAATATATTTCAATTCAAAACTGAACAACAGTTAAGCCGCTCCCTCAAAAGTTTAATTATTTACTATGTTATGAAACAGAACCATTTCATTATTTTCAGCACAATCAATGTAATATGGAAAAGGATTATCCATCCACTCAGCATAAGTTGCTCTATTTGTAGCTTCATAATATCCATCTTCTAGAAGATCAGCTGTAAATAAGTAAGAGCCTTCTTTTAATTTATCCTCAAAAATTTTACAAAAAGGAATTAAAGCATTCTCCACTTTTTCTTCTTTATTTAATCTGGATTTGACTTTTTTAAACTTACTGTTTTTCAAATCAACTAAAAATAATACATTTTCTTCTACTGTCCCTTTACCTCGCCAGTTGACACTCATTAATAATTTCCTCCTAAGTTAGATTTATTTTTATGCACCAATGACCAAATGTGATATGACTGCAATTAACCTTTTAATTAGTTCGTGCAGACACCCCTTCTAAGTTTAGAGTTATTTATTTACCTAATAAGACAATCCAAAAATAAAAAATCTTAATTACTTTCCTTTAAAATAGTTACCTCTATGCTTTATTGTATCTTTTTTTCTAGTTTCGACAAATGCGATTTTACTAGGAATAGTCCGTGTTATCGACATATTTACTACTTAACTTTCATATAAGTTGTGTTATGTATAAGCTAACTTTGTAGAAATTTGTCGTACGATTACCTACTAATTTTATTTTTAATATAAAAGATTCTCGACTTACTCCCATTTACAAGAATAAGTCGAGAACATTACACAAGTATTTATCTACTTTCCAGATTCTTCTTTATTTCCTCACATTGTTGAATCAAATATTTAGGAAACTTCTTCTTATCTAACTCACACAGATAATTATAATTAATCTTCGTTCTTCTACCTTTTACATAAATGAATACAGATGCTACAATTTCATCAGGGTAGATATTCGCTGACACGGTATATTTACCATTTAGGGCTGTCCACTTGTGGCGAGTGGCTGCTCCTTCTTTACTTTCTTGGATATTGTAGGATTTAGTATCTTGAATTAATCGAAGATAAGGTGTATTTAAATTAGCTTTATGTATGTCAAAGATTTGTAATGGTGTTAGTGGATAATCCTCTAGTAAATCAACATGCCACTGATGCATTTTAGTGATAAATAATTTCTCTAGTGCTTCTTTTCTATCAATGTTAAACAGGTTAACGAATTCAGTTTTTTTCAAAGGATTATTCTCTAGTCTCTTAGAGTGAATGGAGCTTAGTACAAAAAATGCTCTGTTTTCTTTCTTAATAAATGATTCACGTAAAACTTCGTCTAAATCCTCTACTGTATTAACAACTGATTCAATCATATTCAATACAATTTTTGCCTTCTCGCCTACATCGAAAAACTCAACCACGTGATTTTGAACTGCTAACATATTAAATCTCTCCCTTTTCATTTGATTTAGTTTAGACAAGCCATGTAATATTGCCACCAGCATCAATAGATACATTATGAGCGTATTGCTCAGTTAATCGATCAAGTGTATTAACATCCTTTACCTCTTTGATACGATTTGGAATGAAAATTAAGTCATGTTTACTACTGCACACTGGACACTTGGCATAAATACTGTGTTCATCACTGGAGCTGACGATTAAGTCTCTGTCAGCCTTGCATGGTGGACAGTAGTCGTTGGGTACTATTAGCATTTTGTTTCACCTCTTTTAACTCAATTCGTTTAACTGATTAAGTTAAATATACACCCTTTTGAGTTATTCGTCAATAGGTTAAACTAAAAAAGTTTTACTCAATCAGTTAAATAATATATAATATAGTCAAAGGAGGGTTTATATGACTATTAAAGAGGCAAAAGATACTTCAATGATTTCAAATGGCTTCATTCCTACTCTAAGTGACACTCTAGATGAATTAGACAAAACTACAAGAAATGCTTTAGCAGTTGAAGCTAAAGTTAGACCACTTACTATCAACGAAATAGCAAATGGAAAAGCAAAACAAATTACTTTTACTACTATGAAAAAGATACTGGATGGATTAAATCAAATTGCAAAAGAAAAAGGTATCGATAAAACTTACACGATTGAAGATGTAGTAAAATACGAGCAGAAAGAGGACGGGGAATAATTCCTGTCCTTTTTGTTTTTTTAAACCGAGTTGCACAATAAGTCCCTCTTTTATGTCAGGTTCCGATTGCCCCTAAGCATTCAATAGTCGCAGAAACGTTGATATGATCGCATTCATCAAAGTTAAGGAGTTGTAAATTTACAATACCTTCAACATTTGTCAAAGTGATGGTGGTTCACCTTGCACCATCGTTTTAAACCGCAAAGCCCTCATCATACAAGCCTTCAAAATACAATTGATCAAGTTTTCGATTTACAATCCCCCAATATACCGCATAGATTGACTTCCTGATGCTCTGCTTTTTAACGAGTCTAACAAGCTGCCTAAAGGATTCTAAAGCCAAATTAAGGACAGTTTGAGCGTCATATTGTGTGTGGTAAGTGGAGACTGTGACAATTTTCCAAAGTTCTTCAATTGTCGAAGCTGAATCATAAAATAAACTTGTTAAGCTAGTAAATTCTTTGGGAACTCTATTACTAGTAAATTGTGAATCTAGCGTTTTAATACGTTTATTTAATATATTGCTAGTTTTAAGAGATTGATAGTTTAATTGGGGTGTCAAAGTTCTTACTTCTAATTGTTGATTTGACAATGTTTCTGATTTTATAGGGGTGTCATTAGATGCCGATGCCTGTACATCTTGTACATTTAAAAAGCGATTAAATACCCAAAGATTAGATGATTGTGATCCGTTTTTTCTTACAGTCGATATAACCTTTAATATGCCCAGTTTAACCGCCTTACGTCTAAAACGATGAAATGTACTCTCTGATATTGATACACCCTTAAATTGGCTTGATATAGCTTGTAGTAGCTTGTTGATGGAGATATTGGAAACTCCCAGCACCTTAACGCTGAATCTAGTGAGTACCTTATAACATAGTAGTTCTGATCTAGTGAAATCATTTTTATGCGTAGCTAAAAAAGCCTCGGAGTTATTATTGAAATCTTGAAGTGATTTAAAAGTGGAATATTGTTTGAATGATTCGATATTTGATTGCAACATAAATAGCCCTCCCCTATTTTGTGAAGGACTACACCGCTTAATCTAATTTTATTTATGCTTAATAAACCACTATTTTCATTGTATTTTTATGGTGGTTTTGATATAATTAGATTATCGAATATAGGGTGCGTCCTTACGGATGTACAGGGCTTAGAGGTACTACCAATACTTCTAAGCCTTTTTTTTGTTCATTTTTATAATATTTTAGTCTATTTATTTTTATTGCTCTTTTATATGATTATCGTCGTTTGTAAATAACAATAATGACAATGGCCCATACAGCCAGTAGCAAAAGGAATTGCATATTCCGCTGAAGGCTTGGATGTATCAAACTTAAGCGTTTTTCGAATACCAACTACAAGTGTGGACTTGGCATTTCGATAGCGCTGAAAATCATTTTCTCCCGGCAAATTTCGGACTTGATTATGAGAAGTCGTATAGCGAATTTCAACGCCCATGTTTTCAAATTTATCCTTCAAATCTATCCCTAATGGATATTCTAATGCTTTTGGTTCGAAATAAACGAGTTGGGGTGTAAATGGCTTTATCATAGTTGTAGTCCCTTTACTTCATCAAAATAAACCAAAGTATTGTTCATAAGCATAGTTCGCCTAATCTTCAGTAGCAAACACAGCCATTTCAGTCGTTAGTGGGTAATATGTTTCATAAAGAAATACAGCTAATTCATTAGGACTTTCAGGATTCTTCACAATAGCTGCAGCTTGAATATTCGCCACATCCTGTGTATGAGGA
>JAEWIG010000211.1 GCA_023387295.1 Bacillota bacterium
CTTTCTTACCTGTTCCTCTTCCTGTTCCACCCTTACCCGAAGCTTTACTCATAGGATCAACTCCATTATCCTAGTATTTTTCGATATTCCATTTCAAAGCAAGATAAAATTCTGCTTTATCTTGCTATCCTTTTTAATCCTGATCAAACCACAGTAGCTCTTTATCATCAACATCGCCATTATAATTAATTAGAATTTCTTCTCCTGCTTTTATATCTGTGTAAGCATAGAAATCAAATGTATGGTTATCAAAGTTAATTTCATAAATTGCATTAGGTTCATAAGAATGATTAAATAACATTCCATAACCAAGAAGGATAGCAGAATGATTTATCCCGTACTCAAAAGCGTAATCCGCAAGGATCGTTTGTTCAATGTGTTGATGCTGATCGTTTGGATAAGAAATGACAGGTGCTTCGTGTAAAAGCTCTCCTTTTTTGATATCGCGTGTAGCAAATACCCCTCTATTAAATTCTCCATCACTTAGTGGAGATGTTTTTACTTCAATCATATTGTTAGCCTTCTCACATTTAAAATTTTCTTTCTTACTTTATCATAATTTCGAACATTAAGCTCATTTTTTTCACTTCTAACAAAAACGGGCGTCAATCCTTCTTGGATCAACACCCCGGTGGGAACTTATTTTAACATCTTACATATCTACGTTTAAAACCAAGGCGCCCTTTATCCATATCTTTTTGAATATTTTCGTAAGCCTGTAGGAAACTGCTTTTTTTATTATCCTTTTTGAGCTCTACAGGACCTACTTCTTTTGCGGTTTCGACAGCCTTTTCATTGAGTGGTACATATGAAATGGCCACGGTATATAAAAAATTATTCATAGCCGATTTTGTTCGTTCTGGCGAATCATGAATCGTATTCTTCACCAAATCAAGCATCTGGGAAATCTTGCTCTCGGAAAATTCATTGTCTTTTCGATTTCCTAAAAGCCAGCAGTAGCAGCTCCAGCCTGCAGACATTCTCAGCTCGTCACCGCTTGCGATCCATTTATCAGCAACGTCTTGTGCAATATCCGATTCAGATAATGTTACTGCTACCACATAATCGGAGAGCATATAAAAATACGCTGCATCTATCCAACGATCAAAATCCGACTCCGTCATGGCTTTTGGGTCTGCAATAATGCCTGCAAAATACATTGCGTCGTAGTTCCCAGTAGCATAAAGCTCTTCAGCTAACGCTTGGTTTATTTTAATTTTCTTTGCGATTGGTTTCATTGCACCTGTAGCCACACCAAATAACGGCTCGTGCGCACCATTAGATATGTATATTTTTTTCGTTCGTTCCTTACCGAGGGCTTCAAGCTCCTGCATAACTGTTTCGAAATCCATCGTTTTGCACTTCCTTTCATAATTATTAATTCCCTTTTCATTATAACAAACCTGTTAATATTCTCTAAAAATTGCCCTTTAGATAAATAAAAAACAGTCTCTATAAAGAGCCTGCTCGAGTTTAGATTTAATATTAAGCTTTACGAACGTTAGCTGCTTGAGCTCCACGTTGACCTTGCTCAACATCGAAAGTCACTTCTTGACCTTCTTCTAAAGTTTTGAAACCTTCGCCTTGAATAGCTGAGAAATGAACGAATACGTCTTCTCCACCTTCACGCTCGATGAATCCGAAGCCTTTTTCGCTGTTAAACCATTTTACTTTACCATTTTCCATTTGTGTTGCCTCCTAGTGTGTATAACCACACATTGTATTACTATCCTTGCTCTCAGTGTTCATCAAGACGAAAAGTTATACTAATACTATCCTTTACACCGAACAAAAATAATTACTAGTTAGTGTAACATTTTTCCTAATTAATTTCAAGTAAATATGAAAATTCCCCGTTTTTTCCCACTCGTGAATTGAAACGTAAATTATATTAGGTCTCATCATGTAACCATTTAAACCATCTACCGTGGCCGTCTGTTTCAGCAATGGTTACCTTACTTTCTACACCATCTAAATAAGAATCTAGATGTAAAAACCTATCTTGAATATTGTTGTATATATGAAAAACATCTTGCTCCTTGCCGATAGATTGAATCGTGTTTAGAAGTAATTCTCTCACTTCTAATGGCATTTGGTTCGCTACATGGGTATGAAAAATACAAATTGTACTGTCACTCGGCATCCTATCAACATATTTATTTAATAAGCCTATCCCATCTCCCTCAACCAAATGGAGAGGGTTTTTCTTTATGTAACTTGCAGCATGCTCAAACATAAGTCGTCTTTCTTTATGCTCCGTCCATATTAACGCTTTCATCCACAATTCATCATCCTCATCATTTAAATCAATCGTATGTAAATCTATCCCCATCCTCTTAGATACTGGTGGAGGCGTTGAGGCTAAGTATGGTGTATTTTCTCCTGTTATTTCGGATGTGATCTTTAATGTAGAATTCTTATTTCCAAATACCTTATCCGAACCATAAGAATATGAATACATATCCCATAGAAGTTGCAATCCAGCACTAGTTCCGATTTCTATTAATGCCAATGGTTTTCTCGTCTTCTTATAGATCAAACTAAAAACAGGATATAGATAAGCACATCTTCGTACCTCGTTTGTCTGAACAAGCCTTTCTTGGAGGATCGTACTAATTTCATCTTTATATTGTGAGCAAAAATCTTTAAAGCTAGTAAACGCCTCATTTGATGGTTTTGGATTTTCTACGACACTAGGATAATACTCTTTTAACTTGTGCTTCTTACCTTTAAGCAGAAGGTAATGAACGGCACCAAAAAGTAAATTCGGGACGGGCTGTCCCTTTCTCGCATTGGTACATAGCTCTAGTAATTCATCATCTCTTGCAATTTCCAATGAAAGATATTCATATAATTCACTAGAACCTCTGCACTCATTCATAGCAAATTTCATAAAACTTTGGGACAAAAATTCTCTATTAAGCATATTATTTGCTGCCATTACAAATTCACCTTTTCTTTCAAGAAAAATAAGAATACTTTGGTTGGCGAGCTAGCATTCTACCGAATTAATAATTCCATAACATATTAGATCTTCATATCGATTCTCTTTCCTCACATGATCAATTAATATTCCTTCTTTTTTCATGCCTAATTTCTGCATGACTCTTCCTGAAGCTGGATTTGAACGGAAAAAGCGGGCAAATACTTTATGATATTGCTTTTCAACAAAGGCAAATTGTAATATTGCTTTCGCTGCCTCTGTCGCATATCCATTTCCCCAATATTCTTCACCAATCCAATAGGCGATTTCACCATGATGAAAATGATGGTTGTTCGATAGCGCTATCGCTCCAACTATTTCTCCGCTTTCCTTGTCTGTTATCGCAAATTCATATGATTTATTCGCATTAAAATTATCAAGATGATGTTCAATCCATGATAAAGCATCCTCTATAGAATATGGATAGGGTAGGTACAAGGTATTTTTATAAATATTATAGTTATTGCAGAGTTTAGTCACAGCAGCTGCATCGGATTTTTGAAAAAGTCTAAGGACAAGTCTGTTAGTCGTAATTGTTTTATTTGAATCATCATATTTCATAAGAAGTCCTCCTTTCTTCAGCAATTGTCGTGATTATTCTATATGCATAACAATTTCAAGACCTGTTTCCTTTTCCTTTAAAGTATCGCTATATTCTTTAAAGATTAAATCAAGTCCAGAAATGTCGTCTGGTACTGGCGGTGACACAATGAAATTGTATGTGTAATGTCCTGTCGAACCACCCGCTCTATCACTTCGGCAATCATATTGTTCGCCTATATACAATTCAAAATTTTTAAGATGGTGTTTATTATTTATATCGATTCGTGAATCATTGGGCTCATCCCAATCAACATGAAGTTGTATAACACTAGCATTTTCATACTGCCGAATAACCGTAACCGAATAGATACGTTCATCTATTTCTATTGCCTTCAAAACAGATAAATGCTTTCTGAATCCAGTAGGTTCAATTCGAGATTTAAATAGGTGCTCATGTCTCATTGTCTCGAAAAAATGAAGTAAAAATTCTTCATACAAATCATATTTTCCAGCCCAGTTAGAGAGAACATCATTAGGTGGGAGGCCTGGTTTGTTGTTTGAGAGAACTTTACGTTGCTTTAATAAAGCACAAATTTGTTCATCAACTTGGAGAAGCTGTTCATCATAATGGTCTGTTGGACGAGGGATTCTCTTCATTTGGATTCCTCCTTTTTTTAAATAGGCTACAATAAAAAAGTTGAAATACTTACAATTATTGAGTTATATATTCCTCTTTGCCTCCAAAACTCCTGCCTGAGAAATCTGCTCCTTCATTATTAACACTTTCTACTTTACACTCCCATTTTCCAAGAATTTTTATAATGGCTAAAAATATACAAACTGCCCTTCCATTTTGTCAATCTTTTCATAATGTATTATGGACAAGTAAGAAGGAGTTGATTTTGTGGGTATTCAGCGATCCAACGGTGCGATCATTCCCCTCGCATCAGGAACATCAATTAGGGTGTCTACCAACCCATTTGGTAATACATTTTTTTCTGCCACGATTGGCTTTGGAGCAAATGGTATTGGTGGTATTATTGATAATGAGTTTTTAATTATCCCTTCTGCATTAAGCCCTAACGTATATTTTCCTGTCCCGCGCAACGGAACAATCACGGCGATTTCCGCATTTTATAGCTACTCCGGACCAAGTAATGAAGTTATTCCAATCGACTTTGATGTAACAGTAACAGTTCACGCGCAAATTTTTGCTGCACCTCCAGGGACGGATACCTTTCAAGTAATTCCAGACGCAATGGTCACATTTGATACAGGCATTACTCGTAACACTCCAGTTGCAACGACTATGCACGGCATTACCACAGAGCTAAATATACCTATCGTAGAGGAAACCCGTTTATTGATGGTGTTTTTTGCAACATCAACTCGCACTAATCCATTAGCCCTGCTTGAGGCAGATATTGAAGGGTTTGGCAGTGCCGGAATTAATATTATTTAACTTCACTTTAAATTCTCCAATCGAACGTAATTTTGCAGTTTGAATTACGTTCTTTTTTTTAAAAAAGCTATTTAATGAAACTTGACCTACTAAACTACTTACAAGCTGCGAATACATAAGAGGAACTAAATGAAGTTGCAGTAATAGGAAGTATTCACCATTCACTGTAGCAGGGATTACTTGTGTACTAATAGAAATTGTTTAATGGTGATGGGATTAGAAATTATATATTTTGTAGAACTATTTTATAGATATTACAGAATACTAGGAGGTATCTGATGGAGTTTTATCGATTCGATAAAGATAACGGTAAAAAGATTTCAAAATTCAATTCGGATTTTATCATGACTCGGATAATTCAAACTGATAAGCCCACTCAGATTGGATGTATGTATTTGGATGAGAACGGAATTATTGGGTATCATCAAGCCGTAGTGCCTCAACTCCTTTTGATCATGAGTGGAGAAGGGTATGTGAGAGGTGAGAAAGAAGATTATTTTAAGGTACAGCCTGGAGATGCAGTATTTTGGGAAAAAGATGAATGGCATGCAACGAAAACAATTGATGGATTAACTGCTATTGTTATTGAAAGTGAAGAATTACATCCTTCTTCATTCATGCTTTTTAAGAAGGAGTAATTAATTAAAAAGAGAATAAGTAAACTTACAATAGTGTAGTTGAAGAAATCGCTGAACTTCCATTTGAAACAATAATTATAATAAAAACGCATGTTACTAAAAACTTTGGATCAAAAAGGAGGTCAGTCATGGGACAAGAAAAGTTTATTCCTGAACAACACCAGAAAACACGTTCATTCTTCCGTTTGCTAGGACCTATACTTTTATTTATAGGAGTGGCATGTATATGTGTGGCCCTCATAGATTTTTTTACACTTCAAGGATTTGAGGAACCGAAATTTTT
>JAEWIG010000215.1 GCA_023387295.1 Bacillota bacterium
GGATTTACTCCGTGCAAGTATTGGTAAGCAGGAGCTCTCGACAATACCAGTAAATATTATTATGACAAGGATGCCTAACATAGCAATGTGTGAGAAGGACGATTTATTAATTGACATTGCTAAAAAGTTGATTGAAAAACAAATAGATGCGCTTCCTATAGTAAAAGCAACAGATAAAGGTTTTGAAGTGATTGGAAGGATTACAAAAACAAATCTTACTAAAGCTTTCTTAGCTCTTGCAGAGGATAATTAAGAAATTGAAAGTTAAGTAAAATAGAGGAGATGGTGTTAAAGGATGGACACTAAGCCAATCATCTATGTTGTGTCTGACTCTGTTGGGGAGACGGCTGAGCTTGTTACGAAAGCTGCGTTAAGTCAATTTAATGGCAGTGAACTAACAATTAAGCGATTTCCATATGTTGAGGACAAAGTACATATTGACGAGGTCATATCACTAGCGAAAATGGAAAATGGATTGATCGTTTACACGCTTGTCAAACCAGAAATTCGACTCTATCTGCATGAGCTGGCCGCCAAAGAAAATATTTATGCTTTTGATATTATTGGACCTTTAATGGATAAAGTTCAGCAATTATATGGTAAAACCCCACTCTTTGAACCAGGTCTTGTCAGAAAGCTTGATGAGGATTATTTCAAAAAAATTGAAGCGATAGAATTTGCAGTAAAGTATGATGATGGTCGTGATCCACGAGGAATATTAAAAGCAGATATTGTCCTTGTTGGTGTATCAAGAACATCGAAAACCCCGCTTTCTCAATACTTGGCACATAAAAGGCTAAAGGTGGCAAACGTACCTCTAGTACCAGAGGTTGATCCACCTGAGGAGTTATTTCTAGTTCCACCTGAAAAATGTTTTGGCTTAAAAATTAGTCCTGAGAAACTTAATAATATTCGCCGGGAACGGTTAATTTCGCTAGGACTAAACGATAATGCCATATATGCAAATATTGAGCGAATAAAAGAGGAAATTATTTATTTCGAAAGCATTGTCAATAGAATTAACTGTCCGGTTATTGATGTAACGAATAAAGCTGTGGAAGAAACAGCTAACTTAATTTTAAATCAATATCGCCAAAGCTTTCCGAAAAAATAGCACATAATCCACTTATGTGCCTTTTTCTTGCGTTTCAATAAGTCATTCTTGATTTTTTTATGAAAAAATAAGCTTAAATGATAGAAATCCATAAACTTTTATACTATAATAAAAAATTGTGATAAAAATGTTATAGATTAGGTTTAGAGTTCATGGTGAACGAATAAACTATTTATTGTGAGAAGTCAAGGACCTGACTTGAAAAAAATTCGACATAGTTAAGAATACGATAGGTTCTATGATACGAATTCATATGAAATGCTCTAACTCATTTCCATTATGCAAAAAATCATAATGGAAAGAAGGATTATGCGGAGTGATGTAGAATTATTAGAACATTAGGCAGACCAATTGTCATGGTAGATGCAGATTCTTGTCCTGTAAAGGAGGAAATTGTCGAATTAACAAAGAAATATATGCTGGAGGCAGTATTTATTGCTTCGTATGCCCACATGAAGAATGATTTAAGTGGAGCAGCTTGGAAATTTGTTGATTCGAGCAAAGAAGCTGTCGACTTATATATCATGAATCATGTGAAGGCTTTTGATGTAGTGGTTACTCAAGATATTGGGTTAGCGTCGACATTATTGCTAAAAGGCGTTACCGTGTTATCTCCTCGAGGGTTTTTGTATGAGGAAAGTGAAATTCAAACCGCACTCGATTTGAGATATCTATCAGCAAAGGCAAGAAGAAAAGGGATTTATGAAAAAGGCCCTAAGTCTTTTAGCCAGGAGGATCGAATAAGATTTAGCGATGTATTTTCAAATATTTTGTCGAAATTTGAAGGAAATCGTTAATCTTTATAGAAATAGTATAAATGTATAGTGAAACCAATTAAAGATAGCGATGTTTATGCTACACTTTTTACGGTTTTCTATAAATGGAGTTGTTCCTATGACAGAACGAATCGCTGAAGAGAAGGTAGCTGAAATTCGGCAAGCTGTTGATATTGTTGATGTCATAAGTGACTATGTCCAATTGAAGAAGCAAGGTCGAAATTACTTTGGCTTGTGCCCTTTCCACGGCGAGAATACACCATCTTTTTCTGTATCAACAGATAAACAAATTTATCATTGCTTCGGATGTGGTGCAGGTGGTAATGCATTTTCATTTTTAATGGAACTCGAAGGATATTCTTTTCAAGAGGCAGCAATAAAATTGGCTCAGAAAGGAAATGTCGAGCTTCAGATTAGTGCTTCTTCAATATCTGCACAAAAGTCTGTACCTCCAGAAATTCAGCAAATGATGGAGGCACATGAACTATTATGTAAATTTTACCATCATCTACTTGTTAATACAAAGGATGGTCAGCATGCGTTAGAATATTTACTAAATCGTGGATTTACTATGGAATCCATTGCTAAATTTCAAATCGGCTATTCTCTAAATTCATGGGATTTCGTTTATAAATTTTTGACTAAAAGAAAATTCCCGATAGAAATTATTGAAAAAGCAGGCTTAATTATTAGAAGTGAAAGAGATGGAAATTATTTCGATCGCTTTCGCAATCGAGTAATTTTTCCGATTTTTGACCGCAACGGAAATCCGATTGCTTTTTCCGGAAGGGCATTAGGGGACGATGAGCCCAAGTATTTAAATAGCCCAGAAACGGCAATCTTTAATAAAAGTACAATTTTATATAATTTTCATCTTGCTAGACCACAGATTAAAAAGCTTCAGCAGGCTGTTCTTTTTGAAGGGTTCGCTGATGTTATCACCGCCGACCGCGCAGGTGTTGAAAATGGTCTGGCCACAATGGGGACTTCTTTAACGGAAGAGCATGTAATGGCCCTGCGGCGTAATGTTCAATCAATCACTATTTGTTACGATTCGGACAATGCTGGAATCGAAGCAGCCTTCCGTGCAGCAAATATGCTTTCAGATGCAGGATGCCAAGTTAGAATTGCCTTAATGCCAAATGGTATGGATCCAGATGAATATATTAAGCAGTTTGGTAATGACAAATTTCGTAATGAAGTCATCGATGGAAGTATTACGTTAATGGCATTCAAGCTTCTTTATTATCGAAGAGGGAAAAGGCTTCATGATGAAGGAGAACGGCTTCTTTATATCGAAGAAGTATTGAAAGAAATTAGCAGTCTAGAAAATGCAGTCGAAAGAGATCACTATTTGCGGCAATTAGCAAATGAGTTCTCCCTATCTTTAGAAGCCTTACAAGAGCAGCAAAAGCAAATTTATTTTGCACAGAGGCGAAAAGATAAAGGAAAACCGAATTTTACAGTAAAAAGTGAGCTACTTACGAAGCAATCGAAGCAATTAAAGCCAGCCTATTTCTC
>JAEWIG010000221.1 GCA_023387295.1 Bacillota bacterium
AAATAAATTTTGCCTTCTCGATTGGAAACTTTTCTAATAGTTTACTATTTGTATTTTTTTCAAATGCTGGCCAGCCACCATCATCATTTTGCATCGATAATACCCAATTTACCCCTTTTTCCCATGACTTGTGCATAGTTTTGTTATTTTTTAAATTCTTTATGAGCGCTCTTAGTGAGGCTGTCGTATCATCAACATCTGGTTGAATCGTATTTTTATCCTGAAACCCCCATCCCCCAGGGAGTGCGTAACGATTATGAACAACCCAATCGCCATATTTATCATGCTGATGGTTCAATATATACTCATTTGCCTTCTTTAATATAGGATGTAAAGGCGAGACCCCCGCCTCCTGTAAAGTATAGCTAATTAAAGATGTATTCCAGACTTGTGCATCTGTATATTGCATATGTGGGAGCCCGTTTATTTTACTCTTCATCGATTTCAATCCATTAATTGCTTTTACAAGTATGCGATGATTTTTTGAATAACCTAAAGACAAAAGGGCAAAGATCATGAGAAACGTCGAGCTAAAATAATTATAAAATGTTCCGTCAGGTTCAATACGGGCGATCATATATTGCTTTGCTTGCTCTAATGCTAGTCTGTGAAGTTCGATTGGTAAACCAACTAAATATTTAAATCCCTCTTCCAATGCAGAAAAAATTGACCGCCATTCATTAGAATGATGTAAATCATATAAACTCTCTATTGATGAATCATCTCTCTGAATAAATAACTCTGATAAGTCTGGACTTCTTTCCGTTTTAATAAAAAACTTTCGATTAGCAAGAATCATTAATGGGGTTAAATTAGCTCTTCCAAAAACCGAAAAATTATAAAAGTTTATTGGGAAGTCAGTTGGAAGTAAAATGACTTCGATTGGTAAAGGAAAAGATAACACCCATTTCATTTGTCCTGTCATCGCAAGCATTACTTTCGTAAACATATGGGA
This sequence comes from Bacillota bacterium, assembly GCA_023387295.1. Classification (GTDB taxonomy): domain Bacteria; phylum Bacillota; class Bacilli; order Bacillales; family Cytobacillaceae; genus Cytobacillus. The sequence goes on from JAEWIG010000221.1 coordinate 956, forward strand.
TTTTTCTATCCCACCATGTGCTAAAATAAACGCCTTAGCTCTCATCAACCTAGCATCCGTTTCTTCGTAATATCCTGAATAAAGAAGTGCATAATACGCTTCTACTGTTATCGAAATATTCCCGTTATTTTCATCAAAAAAAAGCTTCCATGATCCATTTTCCTCTTGCTTACTTAATATCCTTTTTGAAAGTTTGATAATCAATTTTTCATCATTAATCTCTAATGACCTTAATAAGATGATCATATAGCAATCCGTAGATATTCCTGTTTCAAATGGATAATTCCAAGAACCGTCTTGTGATTGGTCTTTCATCAATTTTTCTACAAGTAAATTTATCCCATCCGTGACGCTTTTCGTCATACTCATCATTCCTCTCACATTGGAATATGGATTTATACATACATATTCAATGAAAAGCAAGAGAATTCAACTGAGGGGGTTATTAACATCTTTTGTAGATTACTAAACAAGAGCAAACCACAACCGCTCTCCGAATCTCAAATTAAAATAAAGAAAGAACTAAAAAGATTAGGAAAAAAATCAATGGAGTTACCAAATCTAACAACTCGAGACGAAACACTTATTAGAAAAATTAAAGCAAGGACAAGTCTACTAAATAAAAATAATATTACGAGAACGAAAGCTTATTTGGATTTTTATCTCCAACATCCAGAAATACATTGGGCTTTTCTAGGTCATATGGTATCACGAAACGGCGGATGGAATATGACTGATTTAAAAGGAAGCTTTCTTTCAAGACTTTTATCAACAAAAGAAAGCACTTCATTTTTTATGTTTTTAGAAAGAGGAAATTGGCTTATTTTTCAGGATGTATATCCACAGTTCTTGCTTTATGAAGAAAGTAAGATGACAGGCAACAATCTTTTCTACCTATTCCCACATTTTCATGTATCTATTTTCATGAAAGTCATTTGGGACTACTTTTTGCATGAAAAAGATTATAAGATTCTCACTCATGCCCTTATTATCAATGAGCAAAGCTATTTAGAATCAAGAGTATTGCAAAATCCAACTTTTAAAAAAGAAGTCCTTACAACAGTAGAATTTAAAATCCAAGATTTTCTTTCCATGAATCATATCCTCTTCCCATGTGTTGAGGAAGGTAAGTTGAAACTCGTAGGTGAAACATTACACCATTTTACAAGCTTACATGAAAGGATATTACTAGGGAAACGCCTGTACAATATTTTATTTCATCATAAAAATCGATTGGATATGATGGAAAAATGGGCCAAAGAAAATCCACATACTGGGTCAAGGAAAGATTATTGGCCACATTTTTTTCATGATTTAGAAGAAGGATTGCCAGGATGGATTTTGAAACCAAGAATAAAATCATGCAAGCTAATACCTGGAGCATCAAGAATCTTTAGTCCAAAGCTAATGTGGTCATGGAAAAATATCAATCATGAAAATCCTGAGATTACAGATTGGTATAAGGATTGGAGAGTTATCAACTATTTATCAGAATGGAACGTACAGTTAGATGGGGAGATTGAAAATGACTATTGTAAAACACTCGAAAGACTTGAGCTCGCCTCCATTACGAAAAAAGCGATTTCAATATTGGCTTGAATATGTTTGGACTATTTTTCCTACAATCCTCCTTGCTGTTTTGATCGGGACCTACCTCGATTTATTTTTCGTCGGCAAAGGTTTATATTCCTTTCCATCCAGACCTCTGCCATCTATTTATCAAATAAACATTGCGTTTCCTTTGTTTGGACTTCCGCTATTAATAATTGTTTTTCTTTATGTTTGTGAAAAATTAAATAGTTGGAAAAAAATTGCGTTCATCATTTTCTTAAGCCTAATGATGGCGGTTTTTGAAAAATTTGCAGAAACGATCGGATATTTTCTCCATCATGATGTATGGAAGCATATTTATTCATTTATCGGTTATATCATCTACCTATCCTTCATTTTTATTTTTCACAAAATAAATAAGCGTTCGAAAAACGATCGCTAACCATTATCAGCAATTTTCTCTCCATTTGGCACATCGACTTAATAGAGTTATATTAATATAGAGAACTTAATCATAAGATAAACAAATGGTAATTTAAGAGATTTGTAAGAGGATGAAACTTTATTTATAATAAATACTATATTATACTCGATAAACTTGATTGGAGTTTTTAACATGGAGAAGAACCCACATCTTAAAATTAATTCAAAGCTATGGATTTCCCTCGATGAAGAAGTAATATTCGGGCTCGGACGAATTCGTCTATTTGAAGCAATTGAAAAAACAGGTTCAATGAGCCAAGCTGCTGCCTTATTAGGGATGTCGTACCGAGCTGCTTGGGGAAAGGTAAAAGCAACAGAAGAGAGATTGCAGCTTTCACTAGTTGAGAGACAGCAAGGAAATAGAAGGAAAGGAACAATGCTTACACCTGCGGGTAAAGAGCTACTGTTTCGTTATTCTCAATTTCAGCAAGAGGCATACGAACAGCTTGATTTATTATTTGATAAGCATTTAGGCGATATATTTCAAAATTTAAAGAAATTAGATGATAACGAATAACAAAAAGGATATACTTTCACTCAATTTAATAAAAAATTAAACATAAAAGGGTGCCTGCAGCACCCGAATGTTCTTATCTATCAACTTTAGTGATAATCTTTAGACTTTATAAGGGTGATGATATGCATATTCATCAGGAAAGTATTTTTTGTTTTAATCGTTCATTCGTTAATTCAAACCAATCATCGTAATTCATTTCAAGCTCATTTATATGTTTATATTCATTTGATTCTGGAATATAGCGATAATCACTTTTATATAGGTCAATATGATTCACTACATCACATATTCCATTTGCAATATAAAGAACCTCTTTTTCCGTCATTGTAGGATGAAGTGAAACTCGTACCCAGCCCGGTTTTAAATAATAGTTTCCCTTATCAATTTCATTTGTAATCATGCGGGAATTTGATTGATTAATGTTTAACAGATAATGACCATAAGTCCCTGCACATGAACACCCACCTCTGACTTGAATACCATGAACATCATTTAAAAGTTTCACAATCAGTTGATGAGATACTCCCTCTACAAAAAATGAGATAATCGGAAGACGGTCTTTTTTCTGCTTCTCCAGTATCGTGATTTTTCTGTTTTTATTTAATCGTTCAAAAAGCAATTTCAGAAGCTTTAAGTCTTGGGCTTTCATATATTCAATTCCCATTTCCTCTTTAAGGCGTATCGATAAGGCTGTCTTTATCGCTTGTAAAAAACCTGGAGTGCCCCCATCCTCCCTAGCTTCTACATTGGATAAATATGATTTCTCTCCCCATGGATTTGTCCAGTTCACAGTTCCTCCACCAGGTCTGTCAGGTATAGCATTTTTGTATAATTTTCTATCTATGATCGCTACACCCATTGTGCCTGGTGCCCCTAAGAATTTATGAGGCGAGAAGAAAATTCCATCCAATTTTTCTAACGGGTTTTTAGGATGCATATTAATGCTTACATATGGAGCTGATGCTGAAAAATCAACAAAGCAAATCCCGCCATTTCGATGCATGACTTCCGCTAATTGATGATAGGGTGTTTGAATCCCGGTTACATTCGAACAAGCAGTAAAAGAGCCAATTTTCAATGGTCTGTCCTCATATTGCTTGATAGCTTTTTCCAACATCGCAGGGCAAACTTCTCCAGAGCCATTTGGTGGTACGATGACTACATCAGCAATCGTCTCTTCCCATGTTACTTGATTCGAATGATGCTCCATATGTGTAATAAAGACAACTGGTTTAGGCATTTCTAAAATATCCTTTGAATTTTGATATTGCTCATGAATTGACAGGCCTAAAATTCTTTGTATTTTACAGACGGCTCCCGTCATTCCTGTACCTTCAAAAAATAGAGCATCGTTTTCTGAAGCATTGACATGACGTTTAATGATCAGTTTTGCCTCATCGTATAATCTTGTCATACTTTTTCCAGTAATATTTGTTTCTGTATGTGTATTGGCGACAAAAGGACCAAATTGGTACATTAGCTTTTCTTCTATTGGCTTATAAAGTCTGCCACTGGCGGTCCAATCTGCATAATAAATTTTCTTTTTACCAAATGGAGTGTGAAAGAATTGATCACCTCCAATTATCTGTTCTCTAAATGATTGAAAATGTTTGTCTAAATTAATCATGCCATCATCCCTCTCAACTTTAAAAGAGCGAATCGCAAGAACAGGACGATTCGCTCTTTATATTGTTAAGCTTTCAACTTGTGAGAATTTCCACTTTGCTTTCCATTTTGTTTTTTCTCTGCTTCTTTTACTTCTTTATACCATATTTCATGATGATGTTCTGCGTACTCTTTATCCATATATCCTGTTGCCATTGCGTTAAAGGATACGCGCTCATGCGGATGGAAAACTGTTAAATAAATATGAACAAAGAAGAATAGAGTTAATAATACGGCAGAAACGTCATGAATAAAAATCATATACAATCCTGCTGTTTCTGTGAACCAACCAAACCATAGAGCAAACCCAGAAAGTGCTAAGAGGATACCACAGACGACAGCAAATAAATAGTACATCTTTTGACCAGAATTATATTTTTCTTGCGGAGGCATATCCCCGCCTCCGACAAAGTAGTGCTTTGGTGCTGCTTTGAGCCAACCAAGGTCTCTTTTGCCCCATTTAAAAGCACCTAAAAATCCAAATCTTTTCTTAGAAACGATAAAGTAAATAATCGGTGCTACTACAAACATGACTGCACCAATACGGTGGATTAGTCTGATAACATATCCAGCTTCATTCACTAATAATGCAGAAGTTCCTTCGAAGAAGACTGCATACCCTGTAAGCAAAGCCATGACAAATCCTAGGGCAACTACCCAGTGCATAATTCTGTCTGAACGGTTATAGCGTTTCACTAGTTTATTTCCCTGCTTACTCATCTGCTTTGCCTCCTTTTTGTGAATGATCTTGCTCGTTTTCTTCGGTATTAAACGTTGCCGATGAAACAAAGAAATTCGTCAATAGTCCAATTGCTGTGGCTCCCATTAATAATTGTGTAGCTGGTTTAATAACATCCTTACGGAAACCAATCAATTCGTTTGTTTTTGGCTGAGTAGGGAAACCGTATACTTCAGGTTTTTCCGTTAAGACATAGATGTAATGTGTTCCACCCATCAATTTGTCCCCATACACATTCGCATTAGGGAATCTTTCTTTAAGAACTGCCACTCGATCATGCGCTTGCTTTACAACACTATCCCACGAATCAAATACTAAGCAATTCGTTGGACAAGTGTGTACACAAGCAGGCATTTCACCATTTGTTACTCTGTCTTGGCAGAAATCACATTTGTTCATTCGTTTATTACCCGTTAATGAATCCGTTTCATAGCGCGGAACATCGAATGGACAAGCCTTGGAACAATACGTACAACCAATACATTTATCGTTTTCGAAGCCGACAAAACCATCTGCATGTGTAAATAGTGCATGTGATGGACAAACTTCCACACACGGTGCTTCTGAACAATGCATACACTGATCCTTGTGAATCAACCAGTCCATCGTACCTGTAGCATCATCATATTGCTCAGTAAATTTCATTAACATAAGCGTATTGACAGAACGGTCTGCTGGATTTTGGTAAGTTCCAGGAACTTTCGTAAATTCAGTCGCAGGTAAATTATGCCATTCTTTGCATGCTAGCTGACAAGCTTTACAACCGATACAAAGTGAAGTATCAACCAAGATAGCTTTATCTTTCCCTCTAGCCATGGTTATTTACCTCCTTTTGTAACGTTACAGCTACATGCCTTATATTCTGGCGTTCCAGAGTTTGGATCAGCTGCTGAGTTCGTTACTCGATTTATCGAATCACCTAGAACTAATCCTTTGAAGCCCCAACCCCATGGAACACCGACAACTTCGACATCTTGTCCTGCTACCTTCATCGTTTGCATACGGTCTGTAACCATTGCGTCAACTGTTACGGCACCGCGAGCAGTTGAAATCGTAACGGGATCACCTGATTTTACGCCAATTTTTTTCGCAAGGTTTTTACTAATTTCTGCGAAATTAGACGGCATCAACTCATTTAATTGCGGTGTATTACGTGTTACCCCACCTGAGAGGAATTGTTCAGTTACCATATATGTCGTTAGAACATATGGGAATTCTACTGCTTCGCCTACCTTTTGGAACTCTGGCAATTGCAACTTACGAATCATTGGATTCGATTGTTGTGAAAACATCGGATTTTTAACTGGTGACTCCATTGGTTCATAGTGTACAGGAAGTGGACCGTCAACAATTCCGCCCTCTGTAATAGTTGGAGCTACTTTAAAGACATTCGGATCATAGCCCTCTTTCAATTCGACATCCGGTGCATCCTTTTGTAGATTTTTGTAAACAGCACGGAACAATGCAGCTTTCCCTTCACCAGCAGAGAAGACCTTACTTCCTTCTGGTGTATCAGGTGCCTTATCTTTCGCGGCAACATGGAGGTTATCATTACCAGTCCATTTCGCACCATCCCACCATACAAGTGCACGCTCTTTATCAAGTGGCTGACCTTTCATATCTACTGAACCACGGTTCCAAAGGATACGGCTATTACCTGGCCATGCAAATGTCCAATTTGGATGAATTCCTAGACCACTAGGGTCAGAGTTATCATGACGTAAAGAGTGATTTCCTTCTTCAGTTATTACTCCCGTGTATAGACCTGCTAAACCAGACGATACTGTTCCAGGTTCTGCTTTTCCAATTTGTCCACTAGAGTTTAATAGTTTTCCTGTTGTTAAATCATAACCGTTCATTTCTTTAAGGACTGCTTCCATATCAATTCCATGACCTACAACAGGATAATCCCAAGTTAAGTCAAGGATTTGTTTATCTTTCGGATCTGTACTACCAGCATATAGTTTTCTTACTCTATTCATAATTTCATAGATAATATCAGCATCTGGTAAAGCTTCTCCAGGAGCTGGTACAACTGCTTTCTTTCCTTGAATCCAACGGCAAGAGTTCGTCATCGTTCCGTCTTTTTCGAAGGCCATCGCCGCAGGCAATAGGAGCACTTCTGTTTTAACATTTTTCGGATCAAGGTCTGGGTGTTGCCAGAATGAAGATGTCTCCGTTTCGAAAATTTCACCAACAACTAATAAATCAAGGTTGCTTAGACCATTCCATACCATATCTAAGTTTGGCGTACTAACAGCTGGGTTTTGGGCGAAGATAAAGCCCATTTTAAACGCCTTTTGATTTAATTTTTCAAAAATAGGTACATAGTTAGCTGCTGATGTTTTCCCATCACGCTTCGGAATATTGTGGTAGCCAAATTCGTTTTCTGGTGTTGCCTTGTCCCCATACCAAGCCTTTAATAAAGCGATTAAGTTCTTTGCTTTAGCAGTTCCTACCGATTTAACATAATCATTAAGTGTTGGAAGTGCATCAGTCGGCATTGGTAGGTAACCTGGTAAAATATGAGCCAAGCAGGCCATATCTGTTGAACCTTGAACGTTCGGCTCACCGCGGTTCGCGTTTATTCCACCACCTGCTTTACCCATGTTGCCAAGCAGCATTTGAATAATTGCGTACATTCTAATTCCTTGTACACCAACTGTTTTTTGCGTCATACCAAGTGCATATAAGAAAGTTCCTGGGCGATTATTGACAAATGTCTCAGCAACAAGCTTCACTTTCTCAACTGGCATTCCCGTAATTTCAAAGGCTTTCTCGAATGTATAGTCTTTGAAATGCTCTTTCAATTTCACAAACACGCAATCAGGATCATTTAATGACTCTGCTTTAAGTGGAACACCATTTTCATCAAGCTGATATGTCCACGTTGATCGATCGTAAGGGCCGTCTTCCTTATATCCTGAGAACAATCCATCATTAAAGCTAAAACCTGGGTGTACCTTGTATAATGCGTTTGTATGTTGTAACACATAATCTTTATCATATAATTCATTATCTAAAATGTATTTTACGATTGCACCTAAGTAACCAATATCTGTACCTGGGCGAACAGGAGCATAAATATCTGCCACTTTAGCTGTACGATTAAATCTTGGGTCAACAACGATTATTTTTGCACCACGCTGTTGTGCTTTTAATACCCAACGCATTGCTAATGGGTGACATTCCGCTGTATTATTTCCACCAATAAGTATTACATTTGCATTCTGCATATCTGTAAAACTATTTGTCATTGCACCACTACCAAATGAAGGGGCTAAACTAGCCACCGTTGGACCGTGTCAGACCTCGGCCTGGTGCGTATAATTATGTATCCCTAAAGCACGGTTAAATTTCGTATAAAGATACGCTTCTTCGTTATCAATTTCAGCACTTCCAAGACTGAAAATACCATCTACACGATTGACCGTAACGTCTTTTCCATTGATATTAACTGACTTAGTGATCGTTTCTTCACGCACTTCTTTTACCTTATGCGCAATCTTATCAAAAGCTTCATCCCAAGAAATCGGCTCCCATTTATCGCTTCCTGGTTTTCTAACTAAAGGATGTGTTAAACGTAGATCTGAGTTAGGCATTTCTTTAAGAGAACGACCTTTTGGACACAAAGCTCCCTGATTAATTGGGTGATCCTTTAATCCCTCTGTAGAAATGACTTTGTTATCTTTAACCTTTACTTCAATACCACAGCCAACTGAACAAAAGTGGCAAATCCCATATCCTGTTGTTGCGCCTGCTGTCATTAGTGGAAACGCTTTCTCAACGTCCTCCGATTTAGCACTGGCTTTTTTCTCTGCCAAGGCTGTTGCAGCAACTGATGCTGCAGTAAACTTCATAAAACTACGCCTAGTAAGTTTTGGCATACTCTCCCTCTTTTCTCTTAATCATAGATGAATAAAATCCCCGAAATTAATATGTCTTTTTAGGCATATATAAAATAAAAAAATAGGTTATTCATTCTAGCTATGATTAACGGTCATTGTTTAAACTACTTATTTTTGGGGTTCAAGTAATTAAAGGGAAAAACCTCTTAACCATAGCTAGAAAGTAACTATATATGTCATTTTAGACATATGTCAGACAAGACATATTAACAATTTCGATAATACTAGTAAAATAATATTTAAGATGTTAACTTTGTCACATTGATTGTGAACTTTTTGTGACAATAAGTGTTTTTAGTGTTATTTCAAAAAAAAGCTGCCTAGGCAGCTTCAAATTACTTATATGAAATTATATTAAAATATCTGTTGTCTGTTCAACAATCACTCTCCAACCAAAAGGATCAGGCAATGTTCCGTTTTGAATTCCTGTTAATGTATCGTATAACTTCTTCGACAATTTACCTGTTTGGCCCTGATTAATGATTAGTTTTTCATTATTCCAGAACAGTTCTCCAACTGGAGAAATAACAGCGGCAGTACCTGTACCAAATGCCTCTTCTAATGTGCCTGCTTGATATGCCTCATATACTTCATCTATGGAAATTCTACGTTCAGTTACCGGCATGTTCCAATGCTTTAGTAGATTAATAATCGAATCACGGGTAACCCCTTCTAAAATACTACCATTTATAGCAGGTGTAATAATCTCTCCATCTATTTTGAAGAAAATATTCATACTTCCAACTTCTTCAATATACTTTCCTTCTTTCCCATCAAGCCATAAAACTTGAGAATAGCCCACTTTTGTCGAAGCTTCTTGAGCCTTCAATCCAGCAGCATAGTTTCCGGCTGTTTTTGCATTACCAGTCCCGCCAGCTACAGCACGTACATACTCTTTTTCAACAGCGATTTTCACCGGGTTAATTCCCTCTTTATAATAAGCTCCAACAGGAGAGAGAATGATAATAAACTGATAGGTTAAGGAAGGTGAAACACCTAAATGCGACTCAGTTGAGATGATAAACGGGCGAATATATAGAGAGGTTCCATCTACATTTGGGATCCATTCTCTTTCTATAGAAATTAGTTTTTTTAGTGCCTCTAATGCAAATTCCTCGTCAAGTTGTGGCATACAAAGACGGGCACTTGACCGATTTATTCGCTCCATATTTTTATTCGGTCTAAATAGCACCACTTCTTCATCTTTTGTTAAATAAGCTTTTAATCCTTCAAATACAGTTTGCCCATAATGGAATATCACTGCAGCAGGATCCAATGTAATCGGTTGATATGGAACAATTCTTGCGTCATGCCAACCCCTACCTTCTGTATAATCCATCATAAACATATGGTCTGTAAAAACTCTTCCAAACTCAAGATTGTTAAAATCTGGCTTTTCTTTTTTTGCTGAACATAATTGAATGTCAATTTGATAGTCTTTCATCGTACTTTGCTCCCTGTCTAGTTTAGTATTTGCCAATAAACGATGATGAGGTTCATGACAATCAGCCATCCCTCAAATAAATATGTTTGTATAATTTTAAATAATAAATGTAATAGTAATTATCCGATAATTCATAGTGGTTTGTCGAGTATAATTTTAATAATATTTTAAATATTTTCGAAACCGTTTACATTTCTTTAAATGTTAGCATTTATAATAGGAAAAAAGAAGCAGCTATATCCTGCTTCTTTTTTATCGTTCATCTTATTTATTAACATTTAATTTTTATAATTTTACTCGCTGAAGTCTAAGAGCATTAAGAACAACAGAAACTGAGCTAAAGGCCATTGCTGCTCCAGCAAGCCAAGGTGCTAGGAAACCAGCTGCAGCGATGGGAATTCCGATTGTATTATAACCGAATGCCCAGAATAAGTTCTGTCTAATATTTCGAATTGTTTTCTTACTCATTTTGATAGCATCAGCGATACTGTTCAAATCTCCTCGAATTAACGTTATATCCGCTGCTTCCATTGCCACATCTGTTCCTGTTCCTATTGCCATACCGATATCAGCTAGAGCGAGTGCAGGTGCATCGTTAATACCATCACCAACCATTGCTACTTTTTTCCCTTGTTGTTGAAGTTTTTTAATCTCTTCTGCTTTTCCTTCTGGAAGAACTTCCGCGATGACGTGATCAATTCCAGCCTGCTTACCTATTGCTTCAGCAGTGAGCTTGTTATCACCAGTAATCATGATAACGTCAATTCCCATATC
>JAEWIG010000321.1 GCA_023387295.1 Bacillota bacterium
GATATGGACGTGCCGCGTATTCAGCTACGAACATTGGAAGCCATTCAGGTAATTCATTTTCTTTTGCAAAGTTAATAAAATAAAATTGATTAACTGTGACCGTTTCATTAAACCATTTTTGTAACAAATCTGCTGATAAAAGATCATTTATTTTCTTTGAAGCAGCTGCTAGTTCTTCCTTACCTTGACTGATAAACTGGAGCAATTCTTCAATAAATCCTTTGTACTGCTTAAGATCAATCGTTAACTCAAGCTGTGGAATTAATGGAGATTTCTCCAAACCTGCTTTCTCTAAACCGGAAACTGACACTTCATTTACTTGTTCTGTCCATTTATCGTGCAAACCTTGGATAGCTGTTTGTAACTCTTCATAGTTTTTATCAAGAACATTGCCTTTTCCCATAAATAACACCGCTTTCATTAATAATGATAATCAATAGAAGATGAAAGGCTACCCTGATATCAGGGTAGCTCTTTCTCATCTATATTTTAATGTTCATTCAATTTATTATTCGGTTAAGCGTGTTTCTTCTGTTTCTTTTCTTCTTCTTTAAGCTCATCATACCAGCGGCCATGGTGATCTTCTGCATACTCCTCTGAAACGTCACCTTTAATAATACCTCTCATAGAAGGACGAGCAGTTACTAGGGACATATAAATATGACCAACAGCAACAGCTGCAGCTAATCCAAGACCAATGTTATGGATTGGGTATGCCCACCATAATACTACAGACGGGAAGAATTGTGGGAACCACATAACAAGTCCTGAAGCAATCAACATAAGTGTTGTAATAATCATCAACCAAGAATTGAGCTTTTCACCAGCATTAAAGAAGTCTTGTTTCGGAACTTTTGCTTTCAGTCCGAAAAACTCTTTAGCAAATTGCGGGAAAAATTTCAAATCATGCTTTTTCCAAGAAAAGATGTTCTTCATCCAATTCTTAAAGCCCTTGAAGTCAAAAATAATCATAATAAATAACGGTAACATAAATGCTACGGCAGCAATTCTATGCACTAAGCGAGCACCTGCTGGTCCACCAAAAACAGGGTATAACCAGTCAAAAAACTCTGTGTACATCGGAAGGGCAGAGATATATAGGACGAAAAATGCACCTGCATTTACCCAGTGAGAGATGATAAAACCTTTATTGAATCGTTTAATCGTTTTTGGGGCTTTTTCATTACTCATTATCCTGACCTCCTTCATGATGATCGCCTTTTCCTTTATTAATCGCAGTAGAAACGGCTGCACCAATAACTGCCATTGTTGTTGCACCTAGCATTAATTTTCCAAGTGGCTGTGCATAATCTTTCCATACAACTTGAGAAAGGGCAACTTTCGGGTCTTCCGGAAGACCATAAACAGATGGCTTATCAGCAAGAAGGTAAACAGTTGTTGTACCTTTAATCCCTTGTGGATTATAAATATTTGCATTTGGAAAACGTTCTTTAATTTTTGCTAAACGTATTTCAGCTTCAGCTAACACTTTTTCCTTCTCATCATAAACTAAACAATCTGTATGACAAGCTGTTACACAAGCTGGACGTAAGCCTTGCTCTAAACGACCTGTACAAAGGTCACATTTTTGTGCTTTACGTTGCTCTTTTCCTTTTGCATCTAAATAAGTTGTTAATTGGATAACACCGAATTGACAGTTATTCACACAATATCCGCAACCAACACATTTATCATGATCAACGACAACAGAACCAAATTCTGTATGGCTAATCGCAGACTCTGGACATGCTCTTTCACAAAAAGCATCTACGCAGTGGTGACACGATTTATGTCTGAATAACCATTCAAAGTTCCCATCTGACGTTACTTGTTCATCATATGTGATCACATTCCAAGTATTAGCTGTAAGTGAATAATGCGACTGAACACTGCCTGTAAACTCTTCTGGCTCAGCAGGAAGGTCATTCCAGTTTTTACAAGCTACCATACACGCACGGCAACCATCACATTTTGTTACATCAACAAATTTAATATATTCATAATTTGACATTATTTCGCCCTCCTAACATCACAAAGGAATGCTTTATATTCAGGAATAGTCGTATTAGCATCTCCTATATTTGGAGTTAAGTGGTTAGCAGTCGCACCTGTTGCAATTCCCTTAAAGCCAAAATGCCATGGCATACCAATATGGTGTACCGTTTTGTCTTTTAACTTAAATGGTTTAAAGCGTTTTGTAATTAATGCGTATGCTTCAATTTCACCACGAGCTGACGAAACAATGATTCTATCTTTATAGTTAATTCCTTTTTCTTTTGCAAGTTCTTCACTAATTTCAACATACATATGTGGCACAAGCTCAGCTAACCAAGGAACATTTCGCGTCATCGATCCTGATTGCCAGTGCTCTGATACACGATAGGTTGTAGCAACAATCGGATATTCTGACACATCTCCGCGAATATTGATTTCTTTTTCACCAAACTGAACAGCTGGGTTTAATTGAATGCTAGAGAATGCGTTTGAAATTGGATTTTCATATGGCTCATAGTGCTCTGGGAATGGACCTTCGTTCATTGCTGCGAACAGTCCGCCTTTTGAGCCATTAGGCATCATAATAAATGGATCGTTAAACGTTGGATCATCTGGACCTTTTGTCGCCGCAAAGTCTGGAACATCATTTCCAACCCATTTCCCTTGAGCTGCATCCCAGTAAATGCCGACACGATCCTTGCTCCAAGGATTTCCGTTCAAGTCTGCACTTGCACGGTTATATAGGTTACGACGGTTTGCCGGCCATGCATAAGACCAGTTCAAGAAGTTACTCATACCTGTGTCTTTATTGTCACGGCGCTTAGCTAAGTTGTCATTTTCCGGATAGAAACCTGTGTAAATCCAGCAACCAGCAGCTGTTGAACCATCATCTTTCAGATCGCCAAAGCCTTTAATTTGCTTCTTCGTTTTCCAATCAAAACCGTTAATATCTCGGCATACGAGATCAATATCTGGATGATCTGAATCACCGTATTCCCAATGCAATGCTTTCATTGCAGCGTCCTCAATTTTAGAGCTATTTTGATACATCTCTTTTAAACGACGAGCAAGGATATGAACGATTTCTAAATCGGATCTAGATTCACCTTTTGGTTTAATCGCCTGCCAACGATATTGCATCCAACGTCCAGAGTTCGTTACTGAACCTTCTTTTTCATAAGATGAACATGCTGGTAGGAAGATTACTTCCGTTTGGATTGATGCAGGGTCTGAACCAGCTTCTTTTTGCCAGAATGCAGCTGTATCCGTTTCAAACAAGTCAACAGCAACCATCCACTTTAGATTCGCAAGTGATTTAATCGCTTGACCAGCGTTTGGCCCACCGATAATTGGATTTGAACCAAACATAAGCATTCCTTCAAGCTCTTTACGATACATAGCATCAAACAAACGAATATAAGAGTAGTCTTTTCCTGCTCCAATTTTCGGCATGTAATGATAGCCAAATTCATTTTCTTTTGTTGCATTATCCCCATAGAAGGATTTCAGCATACTTGTAAAGAATTTTGGCTTATTTGTTTGGAAGCCATCTTTAGGTGTAATTCGCTCTAGGAAGCCTTTATATGTTGCATCTCCCTCAGAAGATGTTGGAACTTCCATATAACCAGGGACGTTGTGGTAAAGAAGACCAAAATCTGTAGAACCTTGAACATTTGATTCACCACGAAGCGCGTTTACACCGCCACCTGCAATCCCGATATTACCTAATAATAATTGAAGGATTGCGTAGATACGGATATTTTGTGAACCAACTGTATGTTGAGTTCCACCCATTGCATAAAGGATTGTACCTGCTTTACCTACTTCTCCTGTTGAACCATATGTTTTACAAATATCGATATATGTTTCTTTATCCGTACCTGTTACACCAACAACAGTATCAATATCATAGCGTGAGTAATGCTTTTTCATTAATTGGAACACACAACGAGGATCTTGTAATGTCGGATCCTTCATTATTTTTCCTTCTTCGTCTTTCTTAAATCCCCATGTATTTCTGTCATATTTTCTCGTTTTTTCATCATAGCCACTGAAATGCCCATCTTCATACGAGAAATTATCATCAATGATGTAAGCAGCATTCGTATAATTCACGACATATTCTTTATGGTAAAGTTCATTTTCAAGAATGTAATTAATCATTCCACCAATGAAAGCGATATCTGTTCCAGAACGAAGTTGTCCGTACGTATTTGCCATCTGTGAAGTTCTTGTGTAACGCGGGTCAACAGAAATTAGTTTACCGCCTTTTTCAATTGCTTTCGAAATCCATCTAAAACTAATAGGGTGATTCTCAGCTGGGTTCGCACCGATAACCATTAACACATCGGCATACTGAAGATCGTTCCAGTGATTTGTCATTGCTCCACGACCGAATGAAGGTGCCAGACCGGCAACCGTTGAACTGTGTCATATTCGGGCCTGGTGCTCGATAAAGGATAAACCTAAACCAGCACGGAATAACTTATGAAGTAAATGACATTCTTCGTTGTCTAGAGCTGCACCGCCTAAATAAGCGATTGCATCTGTGCGATTTACGACTCTGCCGTCTTCTTTATGCATAAATGTACGATCACGAGTGTCTTTGATGTTTTGAGCAACCTTTTCTAGCGCCCAATCCCAATCTACCTCTTCCCATTTATCGCTTCCAGGAGCGCGGTACAATGGTTTTGTAATTCTTTTCTCAGAGGTAAATACTTGACGAGTTGTTGTACCTTTACTACATAGTGTTCCTTCATTGATTGGATGATCTGGGTCACCCTCTGTGTAAACTACATCATCACCATTTGAGTAAACGAGTATCCCACAACCAACTGAACAATACGGACAAATTGTAGGTGTAGGCTTTAGTTCTGCGATTTTAAATTCTCTGGATTTAGCCATAACTTCTTTTTCATCGAAGCCAAGCTCAACTACAGCTAAAGTAGCAGCCACAGCACCAGACAATTTCAGAAACTGTCTTCTTGTAAAATCCATAGTTATTTCCCCCTAACTACATGAATAGAATTCTTTATTTTATATCCAAATTACTTTGGATGAACCCCCGAAACTCTTTCTTCCAGGTCATTAACGACCCGACCAAACGAAGTATATGGAACAGCCATTCTCCCTCTTAAATAGCCGATCACTTCAATTTGTAAAAATTTAGCTAACTGAACAGCCTGTTTGGTTGCGGCCGTCCTCGACCCAATCACAGCAAAGCCAAATTTTGCTGCTTTAGAAAGCATTTCATATGAAACCCTTCCTGTTGTTAAAAGAAGAAGGTCATCTGGATTCAAACCATTTCTTAGTGCATGCCCGATAATTTTATCGACTGCATTATGTCTGCCGATATCCTCTCGAACGGTTATTTCACCATCCGGATTGACGATGCAAGCACCGTGCATTCCTCCGGTTTCAGCATACAACGGAGAGTTTTTTGCAAACTCACTCCGTTTTTTCAGTATATAACTTAAAGGATACGTCTTTTCAGACTGTACTTTAGCGAACGTTTTCACATCTGTCATCGAAAAAAAAGTAACACCTCGGCCGCAACCAGCAGTGTAATGCTTCTTTTTCGAAAACATCGCTTCAGGATCAAATCCTTCTACTAAAGTGACCTCTAGCGTTCCTGTACCTTCGTCATATTGGATAGAACGGATATCCTCTGAAAACGCTATCATACCTTCCGAAAATAAGTAACCATATGCCCAGTCTTCTAAATCTTGGTTGGTCAACTGAAAAACAGCCACTTCATAGCCATTTACTTTGAGAGTTATCGGGAATTCTTCTGGACAACCCTTTTTATTCATTATCTTCGCCTCTTTTGCGTCAGAATTTCAAAATAGTAAAAATAGAGAATGGCTCAGTTCAGTCCTACTTCGATTTATACTGCACATCCTATTGTATGGAGTTATTTTCGAACAATCTGCGACATTTATCACATTTTGTCGTTTTGTAAATATGCCAATTTTGACATATAAAAACACACTAGCAATTCTCTCTATATAAAGACTATTAGAGATTCATTAATAAAACAGTAACGTTTGTCACATATCGATAGGGTTAAGTCTGTTTTCGTGAGTTTGTTCACTAAATGTACACATAAATATATGGACGCTTTGTGTCGAGAGAGAAAATTCAGATTTCCGTCACAGGAATATTAATCAAATCTTAACAATCCATTTCTAATCTAAGGGTGAAAGAAGATAATTCAAAGAAAGGAAGATATATATGAACAAGGCACTTTTTTCATCCATTCTCGCTATTGTCTCCGTATTAGCATTAGGTTTTAGTATTACTTTTTTTGTAGTAAAAGATACTGATAATCAAGTTGCTGTTGATTCAA
>JAEWIG010000365.1 GCA_023387295.1 Bacillota bacterium
AGTATGAACTGTGATATGGTTGCTAAAGCACCAACCCGTACAATCGTAACGCTCCACAATGATTGTCGTGCGGATTTTGGAACTCTTGACAGAGAGTAATCATCTCCAATATTTGAATTATTCGCCATTATTATTAACTCCCTGTTTATAAGATTAATTCTCCAGTTGCCTTTGTTTTTACTCGTAGAATTTCTCCACGTAAATATGCAAATGGATATTCTTCAACATATGAAACTTGAATGGAGCTTGGATTTGCTCCCTTTTCTAATACGATATTTTTACAAGTGCTCACTGCCTCTTCGATAATTTCTTCTTTTGATCGATTGTTTAACCAATATACTTTGTCAATCACTCCACTTACTGGAGCAAAGCAAGCACCGATCGCACCACTAATTGGATACCCAGAAGGATTCATAACACGTTTATATTTTCCAAACAATCTTTCATTAAATAAAGGACTTCCTCCACCAACAAGAACGACAGGAAGTTCACTTTCATGATCCTGTAATAAATCTAAAACTGATTTAAGCTGACTCATTACATAACGGACAACCTCATTACACTCATTAAACGGTAAGCATTCTAACCTTGATACATCGATTTTTTGATCGTAAAAAGTAAGAGGAAATAACTTCAAGAAGCTATCACTAACTGTCCACGACTCTCCTCCCCATGCAAGACCCTCTTTCTCGATGTCCGTCGAAATAGATGGAAGAATGTTGACTTGACCATTTTCAATTGAGGTCAAACTCCCTCCACCAAAAGGTAAAGTAATAAACTCAGGTATTACTAAACTAGCATCAATTCCAAAGAAATTAGTAGACATCGTCACTTCTTTTAACTGTCCATTCCTTACACGGCCTGCATAGATCTTACTTCCTCCAATATCAACTGCGATCATATCTTTTAACGAAGAAATGATTGCAGCACCTCTTAAACTATTTGTAACTCCTGATGCAATGGTCAAAACCGGAAACTCTATCGCTTCTTGAACAGTCATGAGGGAGCCATTATTTTGTGTAAGCCAGAATGGGCATGTGAGTGACAAACTAGAAAAAATCGAAGCGAGCTCATCTAAAATTTCTCTACTTACTTTTGATAACAGTGTATTCAATAAAGATGTGTTTTCCCTCTCGATAT
Source organism: Bacillota bacterium (assembly GCA_023387295.1). Taxonomy (GTDB): domain Bacteria; phylum Bacillota; class Bacilli; order Bacillales; family Cytobacillaceae; genus Cytobacillus. The sequence goes on from JAEWIG010000365.1 coordinate 1,141, forward strand.
AGCCAATACTACCTAATTGATAAGATGTAGTAACCGAAATATTCGGAATTCTTTTCTTTATTTCATTTTTCACATGAAGCTCTTCTGCCTCAAACATTGGTGAATAAGTACCAACAATACAAATTGCTTCGACAGAATCATTAGCAATCTTCTGACAAATTAACTCAAGTTCATTATGATAGTCCATAACTTGACTGGATGTTCCATTATAGCAATTGTTACTTTCTAGATAGAAAACCTCTTTGAGAAAAGACTTCAACGCAGGTGGCCAATTTAAAGCAGGTGTAATTTTTGAACGTTTATTTCCGATGCGAATCAAGGCTGTCTTCGCAATCAACTTTTCCTCAAATAAAGCATTTATCACCTGGGTAGTACCAATAAAAATTCCCTTTATCTCTGCTGGACTAATACTTGTCCTTTCGAAAAGACTTTTAACAGCACAATAAACACCAGTCAATATATCTGAAGTAGTCATATGCTTAGCAGCTACCACTAGTCTACCTTGATCCGAAACTAAGACGACGTGTGTATTTGTACCCCCAATATCAATTCCAATTTTCATTTGAAGGAACATCCCCTATCTTAGTAGGATTGGAAAAGTTTTTCGGAATTCCGAAGCTATTCGTACCTACTAGTCTGAGCATTTCATTCGTGTGAAAAATACTTGGAGCTGGAACAATTAAAACAAGGACAAACATTCCTTCTCTAATGTCCGAAACAGACAAAGGTATTCCACTCTCGTAGGAAAGAAGAATGATTAAATCGGGAGTTGTGCTCATTTTTCCGTTTGAAATGGCCATCGTTAAAAATTCATTTTGAAAATAAATAGTTGCTTTCATTCCATTGAAGGATAATTGCCCAAGGAAGTGACAAGAACCTACCAGCACTTCCTCATCGAACCATCTATGAATGGAAGCAATGCGCCCCATAAATGCAACTTGTAAATCTCCATAAACGGAATTAAAAAATAAATTTCTCAATGACTCTACCTTTTCTTCAACATTACCTATCAATAGAGCTTTCCCAATTTCTCGTGCTAATTTCAATGTTCCAGGAACCATAACTGCCTGTAATTGTTGTCCATACATTCCAAAACAAGCCATATGACAATACCCGCTATTTTTATACATAAACGAAATGTATTCTTCTTCGAATTCTTGCTTGTTTGTAACGATTAACGTTTCATCTTTCGAAGATGCCACTAGCGGAAACACGGAAATTTCTGAATTATAAAACGTTGTCATCTCTAACTTCGGAAAAGCCCTTCCCATTCCGTCTCCATCAATAACAGGAATATTTCGTTCTAATGCAACAAGTAATGGAATTAAACCATTAATCCCACCTATTTCAATCGAAATTACAGCTTCTGCATTTTTTCCTGTTATATCCTCATAAAGTTTTACCGTTTCAGCTGTTTCAAAACCAGCTGGTAAATCTTCATTGAATAACACCGTAGAACCGGCTATCGCTACAGGAACAATCCACTCATTCATTAGTTCAACAGCAGTTTTTACCCTTATCGTATCTGAGTCTTTCATAATCGAAAGTAATAAATACTCAACTGCTTTAGTTTCCCCACCTCCACCGCTTGATAGTAATTTTGTTCCTAAACTAATGTAGGGAATATCATTTTTCGTGATCTTCCATCCCATTGATACACCACACCTTTTCAATATGCAATTTCCGTGCCAACTTCAAAGAAAATAAACAAACCCTTTATTTATTTGACAATTTAGACGTTTCTAAACTATTATTTAAAACTCTTTTCTCTCTCTCAGTTGAGAAAAAATGAGAATTATATGCTTATATTTAGTGTTTTTTATATATTTTTCTCTGTTTTTATCAATTTTTCTCTTTTTTTCTCATCTTTCTCACTAATTTATATTTTTAATTTTTTCATTCGCCGATATAATGTAGCAAGACTTATTCCGAGAGCCGAAGCTACTTTCTTCTTCCCTTCTGTATCCCAGCCGTACCTATCTAGTTGCTGCAGGATTTCCGTTTTATCAAATTTCCCTGGCTTTCTAGGCGTTGTTACTTTCTCTTTTAATGGAAGTTCCCCTCCATTTTTTGAGAATGAAGATGGTAAGCTATGTAATGTTACGGTATCGCCAATTTCTAATTCAACAAAATGTCTGACTACATTTTGTAATTCTCTTATATTCCCAGGCCAATGATATTGTACAAGCCTATTAAGAACCTCTTCTGACAATTTTTTCGGTGAACGCTTCATCTCTTTTGAGAATTCACTCATATAATGCTCAATTAAAATCGGTAAATCCTCTTTTCGTTTACGAAGCGGAGGGATATGAATAGGAATAACACTTATTCGGTAATACAGATCTTCACGAAACTTCCCTTCTCTAACGAGATTCTCTAAATCCTGGTGTGTGGCCGTTATGATCCGCACATCAATATCCTTGCTTTTATTCGAACCGATCCGTTCGATTGTTTTTTCCTGTATTACGCGAAGGAGTTTTGCCTGTAAATAAAGAGACATATCACCAATCTCATCTAAAAAAATCGTTCCTTTGTTAGCCAATTCGAAACGACCAGGTTTATCTTTGTCAGCACCAGTAAAAGCACCTTTTTCATACCCAAATAATTCGCTCTCGAGTAAGTTCTCAGGAATAGCAGCACAATTGATTGCAATAAACGGATTATCCATTCGATCACTTTCATTATGAATCGATTGGGCAAATAACTCTTTTCCGGTACCACTTTCTCCACGGAGCATAATCGTTGCTTCGCCCTTAGATACTCTTTTTGCTGTACTTATTGACATTTGAAGTGCTTCACTTACACCTTTTATTTCCTCAAATCGATGTAGTTTTCGATGTTTTTGCTCATTCTTTGCTCCTGATTTTGTTGGAATAAAAAGAAGAAATGATTCGATTTCGTTCTCTAAGTGGATTGGTTGAATCATTGTTAAAATTTCATAACCCTGATTTTGTTTGAATTGTAAGTTTGCTTCTCCTTTTCTTCTTTGTTGTTTAATAATCTCCCAGCTCGTCGGTGTTAGTATTTGAGAAATTTCCTCTCCAATTAAGGTAGTTCTCCTATTTCCTACCATTACAGAAAGCTGATCATTAATTTCCTGAATAACTCCATTTCGATTAACTAAGCACAACGGTTCAGTAACAGCCGAAAATATTTTTGTTATTTCTACTCTTGTTACTTCATATTCACTTTTCCACTGTTCCTTCTCTATACTTTCACCAACCCATTTGGCGCCGAGTTCAGCCATTTTCTCCAAATATTGAATACAACTCCGAAATTGATTCTCCAAACCCTCTTTTGGGAATAACAATAGAATCGCAATTACTTTAAATTTGCTTTTTATTGAGAAATAACCAGCTAGGGTAGATGACTCTCCACATTCTTTATAAGAAATATTGATTCCCGTTTGAAAGATATTTTTTAGCACACTCTGATCAACATTTACTCTTTTGTATAGTTCATGTCGATCTTTTATCTCAATATAACCAGGTGTTGCTGAAAACACTTCAGTATTTAAAAACTCCTCATAACTCCTATACAATGACATACTCTCCATCTCCGATGTGATTAAATATAAAGAAGGATTGAATTAAATTATATTTAGCAAATTTCTGACTTTTCTTTAGAATCCACACGTATTATTTTCCATAAAAGATATGTTACTATAATAATGCTAGCATTAAAATCAATAAAATTTAAATAAATAATCTCACTTTATAATTCATTAAATATTATCCTATATTACCCTATTTCCCCATACAAAAAAGCGCTACCTGATAGTCAGTCAGATAGCACTTATAATATGTGTGGTTTCTTAATATTTAACTGAACACTAGCTCCTTTTTCTTAATTACCTCTTTATCTTCTTTCTCCACTTTTTCAATTAAACCAAGCGTATCTGCTGTTGAAGTATGAATTTCATGGAAAATCTCTGGGTTATCCATTAGTGACAAGCCATAAGAAGGAATCATTTCTTTAATCTTTGGTTCCCATTCATTCATTCGTTCAGGGAAGCATTTTGTCATGACTTCGAGCATGACGTGAACCGCAGTAGATGCTCCAGGTGAAGCACCAAGCAATGCTGCAATCGAACCATCTGTCGCAGTAATCACTTCCGTACCAAATTGAAGCGTACCTTTTCCGCCAGCTTCTGTATCTTTTATTACCTGTACGCGTTGGCCCGCTACTACTAAATCCCAATCTTCGAGCTTAGCATTCGGAATAAACTCACGTAATTCTTCCATGCGCTGTTCTTTTGATAACATAACTTGCTGAATCAAGTATTTTGTCAATGACATTTCTTTTGCTCCTGCTGCTAACATCGTTAAGACATTATTCGGTTTAACAGAAGTTATTAAATCAAACATTGAACCTGTTTTTAAGAACTTTGGTGAGAAGCCTGCAAATGGTCCGAATAGTAATGATTTTTTATTATCAATAAATCGTGTATCAAGATGCGGAACAGACATTGGAGGAGCCCCAACCTTAGCTTTTCCGTATACTTTAGCATGATGTTGCTCAGCTACAAATGGATTATTACATACCATAAATATTCCGCTTACAGGGAATCCACCTATATGTTTAGACTCAGGAATACCGGTTTTTTGTAATAAATGTAGGCTTCCTCCCCCACCGCCGATGAAAACGAATTTGGCAGCATGGCTTTCGACTTTCCCACTATCTAGATTCTGCACTTTCACTTCCCACAAGCCGTCGCTTGTGCGTTTAATATCTTTGACACTATGCTTATAGTTTACGACAACATCATTGCTCTCTAAGTGGTCGAATAACATACGCGTTAAAGCGCCAAAATTGACATCCGTCCCAGAATCGATTTTTGTTGCCGCTATTGGTTCATTCGATGAGCGGCCTTCTATGATAAGCGGAATCCATTCCTTCAGCTTTTCAGGATCATCGGAAAATTCCATTCCTTGAAACAGAGGGTTATTAGAAAGCGCTTCAAAACGTTTTCTCAAGAAAGTAACGTTTTCCTCCCCTTGTACTAAACTCATATGGGGTATTGGCATAATAAAGTCCTGTGGATTACGAATTAGATTACTATCTACAAGATAAGACCAAAACTGTCTTGAAAGCTGAAACTGTTCATTAATTTTGATAGCTTTGCTAATATCTATTGATCCGTCAGATTTTTCAGATGTATAGTTAAGCTCGCACAATGCAGCATGGCCCGTACCTGCATTATTCCATTCGTTAGAGCTTTCTTCTCCTGCATTTTCAAGCTTCTCGAACACTTTTATTTCCCATTCTGGTGCTAATTCTTTCAGTAAAGATCCCAAAGTCGCACTCATAACTCCAGCACCGATTAAGATAACGTCTGTTTTTCCCTGTACGTCGCTCATGATACCCTTCCTTATCCTCCTATATTAACAAAAAGATTAGGTGCTCCTGCTAGAGTACAGTGTCACTAAATGCAAGGGGCTACCTTAGAACATACATTTTCTTTCCCAACCATAACAATATCATATACTATTATAATTATTTATCCATATAAATATCTACTATTATCTTAAAAATTACATACTATTTAATCTAGAAAAAAGGAATAAGTTCGTTTCCCTTCTAAATTTTGCTATTATAACTTTTTAAATTATTGAAATTGAATAAAATAATGCCATTTTACCCTATAGGATTTACAATTAAGATTGTCTTCCTCTATAGTATTTTAAAGTGAGACACGAATTCATAACTGTCTTTGAAAGGAGAGCAATATGTTAACATCAAAAAAACCATTAGTGCCCACTCAAGATGCGTGGGAAGCATATAGAGATATAGAGCAATTCGGGAAGATGACATTATCGAATATCGAATTTACGACAACTGTTTTATGTAATATGCGATGTGAGCATTGTGCGGTAGGCTATACTTTGCAATCAAAAGACCCTGACGCTTTACCAATTGATGTATTGTTAAAGAGTTTAGATGAGGTCCCTCATTTACGAGCGCTTAGCATAACTGGCGGAGAACCGATGTTATCGAAGAAATCAGTGGAGAATTATGTGGTTCCACTCCTTCGCTATGCCCATAATCGTGGGGTGAAGACACAAATTAATTCAAATCTAACGATGGAATTAAGTCGGTATGAAGCGATTATTCCATATTTAGACGTTCTTCATATTTCACACAATTGGGGTACAGAAGAGGACTTTATTGAGGGTGGCTTTGCAATGATGGAAAGAAAGCCAACGAAGGAACAACGTAAAACTCTTTATGAACGGATTATTCACAATAGCCGCGAATTAACGAAGGCAGGGATTATCGTTTCAGCTGAGACGATGCTAAATAAACGAACACTTCCTCATATTGAGAACATCCATAAACAAATTGTGCATGACATGAAATGCCAACGTCATGAGGTCCATCCGATGTATCCTTCTGATTTCGCTTCACAGCTTGAAACATTGTCATTGGATGAAATCCGGACAGCGATTCACCATCTTTTAGATATTCGTGACGAAAACACTTGGATGCTTTTCGGTACTCTTCCTTTTTATGCTTGCAGTGATAAGGAAGAGGATATCACTCTATTAAAAAGATTGTATGCTGCCAAAAATGTAACACTCAGAAACGATCCAGACGGACGTTCTCGTCTAAACATTAATATTTTCACTGGAGATGTGATCGTAACTGACTTTGGTGATACACCTCCACTAGGAAATATCCAAACAGACAAACTTGTCGACGTTTTTGATAGATGGCTTGATACCGATTTAGCCCGCTCTTTAAATTGCCACTGCCCACAGGTTCGCTGCCTCGGGCAGAATGTGCTTGTGAAAAACAACTATTACAAAGATATGGATTTTTTGGCTAGAAAAGCGAAGATTGAACTTTCTTAAATACGAATGGCACTTTTCTAAAAAAGTTATCAGCTTTATTAAGATAACTTTTTTGAAAAGTGCCTTTTTCATTAACTAGGATGGTTCCCTTATTTTTCACTCTCTTTTAAAAACTTTTTAACAATCTCATTGAACCTTTCACTATACTCCCAAAACATCATGTGTCCACCAAGAACTTCCACTTTAGATTCCGGTGTCAATTGTTGTGTATAACAAACTGCACGATCAGCCCAGTGTTCAGCAACAACAGTTAGAGTAGGAACAGCCTGACTTGCTTTTTTCGCTGCTTCACGATAATCAGAAAACATTCCTGAAGCAAACAGATTACTTGCGATATAGTATGGCGTTTTTAAGGATTGCTCCACTAGCCACGTTAACTCTTCCTTCTCAAGATTTCTTTTCACCATCACTTGAGTTATGTAATTTGTTATAAATTCTCTTTGTCCACTAGAATTTCGTAAATAAGTATTATAAATTACTGCGATATCATCTAGCGCTCCTTCAACCCATTCACTCTCGTTTGTTGATAAAGACTTTGGTGGCATGTCAACAAGAATTAATGATTTAATATTATCAAAACCATTTTGCTTAATATACTCCCAAACTGTTAAACAACCAAAGGACCATCCTACAAGTGTTGCATTTTTCACATCTAAGGCTTGTAGTACAATATTTAAATCCACTCCATGGGTGATGTAATCATTTCCTTGGATGGACATAGTCGATCTACCGTGACTCCTAGGATCAATAACGATCACTCGATTCGTTCTCGAAAAAAATTCTATCTGTTTTGAAAAAACTTCTGTAGTAAAAGTAAATCCCGGAATGAACACGATCGGTTCTCCAATGCCTTCTTCATGAATAAATAGTTCGACACCTGAATCAACTTCAATATACTTCCCACTAATAAAGGACATACTCATAACACCCCAATCCTAGTTTTAACTACTATATTCACACTTAAGATTATTAATTCCGTTTTAGTGGGACAAAGGAATTTCACCCTCTGTTATTTCCTTCAACTTTACAATCCTTTCTTATCCAGATATCTACCACTATTTGCTTTGAATCACTGAGGGCAGACACTAATATTTAGTGTTATAATACTTAATAACATATTAATAGTGATTTGACATTCTAAAGGAGACTATACATGAAATACATATGGAATAAATATATGAACACTCCTTTTGTTTTAAAAATGTCTCTCGGATTTCTACTTGGTATCATCGCCGGGCTAATTTTTAAAACAGAAACAGAAATTTTGCAGCCATTTGGCACTCTTCTTATTAATCTATTAAGTTTAATTGCCATTCCTATTATTTTTCTAACAGTTGTATTGGCTGTAAATCAAATGAGTGTTACACAGCTTGGAAGAGTAGGTTGGAAATTAATCCTTTATTATGCAGCAACAACTGCTGCAGCTCTTTTAATTGGACTTGGACTCGCCTTTTTGTTTCATCCTGGAAACAAATTGGAATTGCCAAATGTACAAATAGATAAGCCTGAAACACCTGGTTTGTCAGATGTACTGCTAAAAATAGTACCTGATAATATCTTTCAAGCCTTCTCTAATGGAGACGTCCTAGCTATTACTTTTGTAGCCACAATACTTGGCATCGGAATTTCAACAATGAAATTTTCAAACGACACTAGATTGATAGAATATGGGAAACTCCTTGAAAAGGTTTTTACAGCATTTAACGAGCTTCTTGGAATTGTTTTAAAAGGTATCCTTGCCTATGCTCCAATTGGTGTCTTTGCTATTAGTGCAGTGGCTTTTGGTAGCCAAGGTTGGACTTCCTTACAGTCTCTTATTAAATTCATTGGGGTGTTTTATTTAGGTCTATGCATTCTCTGGCTCATTGTCTACACTGGTTTTCTTAAACTTTCAGGTACGCCCATTTTACAATTCTTTAAAAATACAAAGGAAGCCTATACAACAGCATTTTTCACTTCTAGTAGTATTGCTTCATTACCTATCGCCATTGAATCCGCTAAAAATGCTGGTATCTCTGAGAAAACAGCTAATTTTGCGTTGCCATTGGGTGCCGTTTTTAATTCTGATGGCGGTGCTTTACGAATGGGGGTATCCATCATTTTTGCCGCAAACGTGACAAACATGCAGCTTTCACTAACAGATCTCTTGATCATCACCTTAGTTGGAACATTACTTTCAATTGGTACATCAGGCGTTCCAGCGGCAGGACTCGTAACGTTGTCAGCGGTATTGACAATGTTCGGCTTACCATTAGAAATTGTCGCATTAATCGCTGGCATAGATGCCATCATTGGGATGGGAGGAACAGCGTCTAATGTAGTCGGTGATATTGTCGGAGCAGCAGTCGTGGATCGTGCTGAGGAGAAGCAGCTAACACCTCCTATATAAGAAATATCTTAGTCCTTCAGAACAAGTAAAGAACAAATTATTCCTGCGAAGATAATTCATAGATGCTATCATCAGACAAACATAAGACGAGCCTCCCGGACCATTCTGGGAGGCTCGTCTTTTCATTCATACGGTTCGATGAACTATTATTTTCGTACTGCCGGTATAGTAATATTAAACGTCGTTCCCTTCTCTTTTTCACTCTCTACATGTATTTTTCCATTTACTTTACTAATCGTACTGTAAACCATCAGCATTCCGAGACCTGTACCTTCATTCTTTGTAGAATAATAGGGTCTCCCTAATTGCTCAACTTCTTCTTTCGACATCCCAATACCAGTATCTGTTATTTTAATGTTAATGGTTTTCTTGTTTTCAGACACATCGATAGTAAGGGTCCCGCCCATTTCTCTCATTGCTTCAATAGCATTTTTAAATAAATTTATTAGACATTGTTGAACTTGATTTTTATCATATTTCAGCATTAAAGTGTTATGAAAACATAATTGAATTTGAACTTGATGCATATTGGCATATGGTCTCAATACATTCACTACATATTCTGTTTCTTCTTTCAGATTTGAATAAACCATGTTTTCAGATTGCGGTCTGGAAAATGCTAAAAAGTCACTTACAATCCCTTCAGCCCGCTTTAATTCAATTAATGAATACTCAACATACTTTTTCTCCTCTTGTGTGATCGTTTGTGATTGATGTAGGAGTTGTAAGAAACCATTTGTTACAGTAAGTGGATTTCTAATTTCGTGTGCAACACTTGCGGTTAAATCACTCACCACATCAAATCTTTCCAATTGAAATAATAAGTCTCGGTCATGTCGATTTGCTATCATTTGCTCAATCAAAACCATGATAACTGCCATCAAAAATGCATGTGTCACTAGTGTATAAT
>JAEWIG010000370.1 GCA_023387295.1 Bacillota bacterium
CTCCTACGTTATCAAATGAAGAAAAGCTTGCACTTTTTTCGCATGTAGTAAAAATAGTCGATAAAAGAATTCCGGTTATTGCAGGGACTGGAGGAAATGACACGTATGCGTCAATTAACTTAACAAAAAAGGCAGAAAAAATTGGTGTAGATGCCATTATGGTAGTTGCGCCCTATTATAATAAGCCAAATCAAGAAGGATTATACCAGCACTTTAAGGCAATTGCAGAAAATACAAGCCTACCGATTATGCTATATAATATCCCTGGCCGGACAGCAGTTAATATCCTGCCAGAAACTATCATTCGTCTATCAAAAATAGACAATATTGTTGCTGTTAAGGAAGCCAGTGCTGATTTAAGTGCGATGGCAAAAATTATTGCAGGAACAGATGATGATTTCATGCTTTATAGCGGTGATGATGGATTAACTATTCCTGTCCTTGCGATTGGTGGACATGGGGTTGTCTCTGTTGCTTCGCATGTTATCGGAAATGAATTACAAGCGATGGTTCAATCATTCGTTAATGGGGATTATGTAGGAGCTGCTAAGCAACACCAGCAACTGTTGCCTATCATGGAAGGTTTATTTATTGCTCCTAATCCTACACCAGTAAAAACAGCCCTCCAACTTAAAGGGCTAGATGTAGGTGGAGTTCGACTTCCAATGGTTCCACTCACGGAGCAAGAAAGAAATATTGTTTCTACCCTTTTAAAATCAAACCTGTAATATATTTTCAAATGAAGTTTAATTTTATTTGGTTGTCAGGCTTTTCCTCCTTCAAGTATAATATTGGTAACTGATCATAGGTCGGCCCAACAGATTATAGGAGGAAATTTAAATTGAACAAACGAAAAAATGAAAGCATCAAGTTAATGGCATTAGGAGGGGTAGGTGAATTCGGCAAAAATATGTACCTTGTGGAAGTAGATGGGGACATATTTGTTTTAGATGCTGGATTTATGATCCCGGAAAACGAAATGCTCGGAATAGATATTGTGATTCCAGATATCACATATCTTATACAAAATAAAGAAAGGGTTCGAGGGATATTCTTAACTCATGGACATGAAGACCATATCGGAGCCCTTTCTTATGTACTTAAAGAACTAAATGTTCCTGTGTATGGGACAAAATTAACGTTAGCAATCGCAAAAGCCAAAATGAAAGAAAAAGAGTTTAATGGAAAATTAACCTTTATTGAAATCACTTCTGATTCAGAAATAGATTTGGATACAGTAAAGGTTACCTTTTTCCATACAACTCACAGTATTCCTGATAGTGTAGGAATTTGCATACATACATCAGAAGGAAGTATTGTCTATACTGGTGATTTTAAGTTTGACCAGGCTGCAGCGGATAATTATAAGCCGGAGATTGGAAAAATGGCGAAAATCGGTGATGAGGGTGTTCTTTGCTTACTTTCTGATAGTACAGAAGCGGAAAAACCCGGATATACGCAGTCTGAATCAAAAGTAGTCGAACAAGTGACAGATGCTTTTTTCAATGCACCTGGCAGAATAATTGCAGCATCCTTTGCTTCTGACATAATAAGAATTCAGCATATTTTCGATGCTGCCAATGAAAGTAGAAGAAAGGTTGCTATTGTTGGGAAAATCAATCAAACTGCCTATGATATTGCACTTCAACTCGACTATTTGCATGCTCCGGATGAATTAATTATCCCGATTTCTGAAATCAATTCTTATCCGAATGATGAAATTGTCATTTTAACATTAGGTGTACAAGGTGAACCAATTGAAGTGTTACAAAAAATGGCAAAACAAACACATAAACAAGTGAATATTCAGCAAGGGGATACGGTTTTATTTGCTGCTTCACCACTAAGAGGTACAGAGGTTTATATTTTCAAAACAGTTGATATGATTTATCGTGCAGGAGCAACTGTGATTTCTGGTAAAGGTACTTTTAATACTTCTAGTCACGGAAGCCAGGAAGAACTAAAATTTATGATAAATTTATTAAAACCAAAATTCATTATTCCTGTACACGGTGAGTACCGAATGCTCAAGGCTCATGCGAAAGTAGCGAAAGAAGCAGGCCTAACAGCTTCCCAAATTTTTATTCCCGAGAAGGGCGAGGTCATTGAGATTAAGGAAGGACGTATTCGTCCTAGTGGTCGTATTCCTGCAGGGAATGTTTTAATTGATGGTAGCGGTGTTGGAGATGTAGGGAATATCGTTTTAAGGGATCGGAAGCTTCTTTCTCAAGATGGTATCTTACTTGTAGTTGTAACTTTAAACAAGAAGGAAAAGAAAATCGCAGCAGGCCCAGAAATTATTTCAAGAGGTTTTGTATATGTAAGAGAATCAGAGCAGCTACTTGTGGAAGCTACAAATCGAGTTCGTGAAATCGTTGAAAAAAGCATTACAAAAGACGCGTTCGACTGGACTGGCATTAAGCAAGATATGAGAGATGAATTAAATCAATATTTATTTGAAAAAACAAAACGTAGACCGATGATCCTTCCAATCATAATGGAAGTATAGGTTTACTTCTATGAAAGCACAGCATATTTGTTGTGCTTTTTATATTGAGAAAAAATTAATGCAGCTTGAATATCCGAATTAAAATAACATCATTGTTCATACTAAGCCCATAGAGTACGATGATTATCAGCTTGAAGGGAGAAAATAGAATGAGTGATGAAATGTTGCAAAATGATAAGGGGAATGCTGAAACAGAGAAATCGAAAGACGAGCCTTCATCGAGTCTAATTGAAAAAATCCAGCAGCTAGGACAAACGGATGTTCCACAGCTTTCCCAAGATTCAAAAATTCATTGTTTAGCTATTGTCGGTCAAATAGAAGGCCATTTACAATTACCGCCTCAAAATAAAACAACTAAATACGAACATCTTATTCCACAAATAGTTGCAATCGAGCAAAACCCAAAAATAGAAGGTTTACTAGTCATTTTAAATACAGTTGGAGGTGATGTTGAAGCGGGATTAGCCATATCTGAGATGCTTGCTTCATTGTCTAAACCAACAGTTTCTCTTGTTCTAGGTGGTGGGCACTCTATTGGGGTTCCAATTGCTGTTTCTTGTGATTATTCCTTTATTGCTGAAACGGCAACGATGACGATTCATCCAATAAGATTAACAGGACTTGTCATTGGTGTTCCACAAACATTTGAGTATTTAGATAAAATGCAGGATAGAGTTGTAAGCTTCGTTACAAAGCATTCTAATGTAACGGAAGAAAGATTCAAAGATTTAATGTTTGCCAAAGGAAATTTGACCCGAGATATTGGAACAAATGTTATTGGAACAGATGCTGTAGAATACGGATTAATCGATAGTGTTGGGGGTGTTGGTCCTGCAATGAAAAAACTAAACGAATTGATTGAAATGAATAAACAAAAGAATGAAGGGATTATTCAATGATACTTTACACGATGATGCCTGAGCAATTGATATTTCCTACGGATATGAATGAATATGGCAAGCAAAAACTTATCTCCTATGAGGGGATCCCGTTGCTTGTTAATTTGGATGAGGGGCAAATGTGTACAGTTATTCGTGTAATGAGTAGTAATCCAAGTGATTTTCTAAATGAGAAATTTGGACCAGGAACAAAAATCACTTTAATATAACAGGGAATAGAGGCATTATGCTATAATAGATGTAAACTTCAGGCAGCCAAAATCTGGCTGCTTTCTTCATTCATTCCTTTTAAGGATTACGTTATTATTAAAAAATATTAATCGATAAATGAAAAAGTAAAAGGTGATAAAATGGCCAAACGAAAGAGAAGACAGTCAAAAAAGAAAAAAAATATTCAGACAACCGTTAAATATGAACTCCTTGCGCTAATCTTGTTTGCTTTTGTAGCGATTGCAATGGCGAAGCTTGGTGCTGTAGGGAAAGCTTCTGTATTATTTTTCCGCTTTTTTATGGGGGAATGGTATATGGTTAGCCTTATCGGTCTTATCGTTTTTGCAGGCTATTTAATGTGGAAAAGAACGGTACCATCTTTTTTTCACCGTAAACTGATCGGCATTTACCTTATAATTAGTTCTCTTCTATTACTTAGCCATGTTGGGCTATTTCAGCTTATGTCAAATGGAGGAAAGTTCCAGGATCCAAGTGTAATAGCTAATACATGGGATATATTTTGGATGGAAGTTAAAGGTGAAACGAGTACATCTAATTTAGGCGGGGGGATGATCGGTGCGATTCTTTTTGCGATCTTCTATTATTTATTCGATGAAGCAGGGACGAAAATTTTTTCAACCATCCTCATTATTATCGGAATTATCCTATTAACAGGAAAAACCTTTGGTGAAGCACTTGCAAACCTACTAACTTCTACGGGCAAATTTACTAAAAAGCAATGGACAGCTTTTAAAACGGATGTATCTGAATGGTTAGAAGGAAGGAAAGAGAAGAAGTCAGAAAGACGTTCTCAAATGAGTGAACCAAGAAGGGTTTCCATAGAAGATGAGTCAGATTCAGTCATAACGATTAATAATCCTCAAAGTGTTATCGAAGAGTCTTTGCCAGAGCCAATTATTTCAAGCTTTACAGAGAAAACAAATTATGAGATAGGAAAGAAAAATGAGACGAAAGATAAAGGTCAGCTACCAAGAGAAGATATCTTAGAGTTGGAGTCGGTACCTCCAATTACTTTCGTTGAAGTAGAAAATATTGATTATAAGTTACCACCTATACAGCTATTAAAGCAACCTCGTCAGACTGATCAAAGTGGAGAATATGAATTAATTCATGCGAACGCTGCAAAGCTAGAACGAACCTTTCAAAGTTTTGGAGTTAAAGCAAGGGTAACCCAAGTACATCTTGGACCTGCTGTAACGAAATATGAAGTCCACCCTGATGTAGGAGTAAAGGTTAGTAAGATTGTGAGCTTACATGATGACTTAGCATTAGCACTTGCAGCCAAGGATATCCGTATCGAGGCACCTATTCCAGGAAAATCAGCAATTGGAATTGAAGTTCCAAACTCAGAGGTTGCAATGGTTTCATTAAGAGAAGTCCTTGAAGCAAATCATCTTGACAAACCAGATTCTAAATTATTAATTGGTTTAGGAAGGGATATTACGGGTGAATCTGTTTTCGCTGAATTGAATAAAATGCCTCACCTTCTTGTTGCCGGTGCAACCGGCAGTGGGAAAAGTGTATGTATAAATGGGATCATAACAAGCATTCTAATGAGGGCAAAGCCACATGAGGTGAAGCTCATGATGATCGATCCGAAAATGGTTGAGCTTAATGTTTATAATGGAATACCACATTTACTTGCACCTGTTGTAACGGATGCAAAAAAGGCATCACAAGCATTGAAAAAAGTCGTGAATGAAATGGAAAGACGATATGAATTGTTTTCACATACGGGTACAAGAAATATCGAAGGCTACAATGAATATGTTAAGCGACATAATGCAGAAGAAGAGGCAAAACAGCCCCTTCTCCCATATATTGTCGTTATCGTGGACGAGCTAGCTGATTTAATGATGGTAGCGTCTTCAGATGTAGAGGATGCAATAACAAGGCTAGCCCAAATGGCAAGAGCAGCAGGAATTCATTTAATAATTGCTACTCAAAGACCTTCGGTTGATGTTATTACAGGTGTTATTAAAGCGAATATCCCATCTCGCATTGCCTTTGCTGTCTCCTCAGCGACTGACTCTAGAACAATTCTTGACATGGGGGGAGCTGAAAAATTACTTGGTAGAGGAGATATGTTATTTCTACCAGTTGGGTCTTCAAAGCCAGTCCGCATTCAAGGTGCATTTTTATCAGATGATGAGGTAGAGGAAATCGTTGAATTCGTTATTGAACAGCAAAAAGCACAGTACCAGGAAGACATGATTCCTGATGATATTCCTGAAACGTCTACTGAAGTAGATGATGAATTATATGAAGAAGCGGTCGAGTTAATTTTAGAAATGCAAACAGCCTCGGTTTCCATGCTTCAGCGTAGATTTAGAATTGGATACACGAGGGCTGCGAGATTAATTGATGAGATGGAAGCAAGAGGAATTGTCGGTCCATATGAAGGCAGTAAGCCAAGGAATGTCTTATTAGGAAAGCCGTCAGAGGAAGCAAGTTCATAAGTAAATAATAAACAAAAAGATCCTCCAATTGAGAGGATCTTTTTGTTCATATAATAGATTTTTTAAAAATAAATATTTGGTAGGTGGTCAAAGATAAACATTAATAAATGGTTTTCTTCATTCATAAACTCTATTAAGACATACTAATTGAGCTTATTTGTCGAATTATAAAGGCATATTTAGTAACCTTTTTAAAACATTTTAGTACAATTCTATTTCATTATGGGATGAAAAATGTTATAGTATTTTCGATTAGTAGGAATGATTAAACATCAGAGGTCTGATGTCTTTAAGAAATTTGCTTGGAGGAACCTTGCATGTCAATTAAGTCAGATAGTCGACATCTTTATTTACAAGTAATTGATCGTTTGAAGCAAGATATCGATAAAGGAGTGTATAAAGAAAAGGAACAACTACCTTCTGAATTTGAACTTGCTAAACAACTTGGTGTATCTAGAGCTACCCTTCGTGAGGCTCTTCGTATTCTTGAAGAAGAAAATGTTATCATTCGCCGTCACGGAGTAGGGACATTTGTAAATGTCAAACCTCTATTTTCATCAGGTATCGAGCAATTAAACAGTGTCACTAACATGATATTGCAAGCAGGCATGAAGCCTGGGACGATTTTTTTAAGCTCAGCAGCAATGGAACCATCAGAAGAGGATATTCGTCGTTTCGATTGTTCAACAGAAGAGGAAATCGTTATGATTGAGAGGGTTAGAACAGCAAATGGTGAGCCAGTCGTCTATTGTGTTGATAAGCTGCGTGATAAGATTTTTCCTGATACATTTTCATATAAAAGCGAATCTATTTTCGATATAATTGAAGATGTAGCTAGCAGAAAAATTACATATGCTGTTGCAGAGATTATCCCACTCGGTTATCACGATAAGGTTTCCCCAATTTTGGAATGTGACCCAGAAACGGCATTGCTTGTTTTAAAGCAAATGCATTTTGATGAAATGGATGAGCCTATTCTTTACTCGGTTAACTATTTTCGGGCTGATAAGTTCAGTTTCCATGTTTTAAGAAAAAGGATTTAACTCTTTTTCACATGAGGATACCTTCAAGTGAAGCTTAAAGTGCAATTTCTACTAATAGCAATAAAAAAATTAGGAGGGTCAAACCTTGAAAAAACGTAAATTTGGTTTAGCGTTATCTCTTGTACTAGCCGCTGGAACGATTCTAGGTGCTTGTGGAAAAGCTGATGACAAGAAAGATGAAGGAACAGCTAACGGTGGAGATACTGAAAGCACATTCTCTGTAGCAATGGTTACGGATGTTGGTGGGGTAGATGATAAATCATTTAACCAATCAGCATGGGAAGGTATTAAAGAATTTGGTGATAAAAACGGATTGAAGCAAGGAAAAGGCGGCTATGATTACCTACAATCAAAATCAGACGCTGACTATTCAACAAACCTTAATAAACTTTCTCGTGAAGGCTTCAACTTAGTTTTTGGTGTAGGATTCTTAATGGAAAATGATATTAATGAAATTGCCGGGCAACAAACAGATACTCACTTCGGGATCATCGATGGTGTTGTTGACCAACCAAACGTAGTAAGCGTAATGTTTAAAGAACAAGAAGCTGCTTTCTTAGCAGGTGTGGCTGCTGCAAAAGCAACTAAAACAAATAAAATCGGTTTCATCGGTGGAATGGAAATTCCAGTTATTGAGCGCTTTGAATCAGGTTTCGTAGCAGGAGTTCATTCAGTAAACCCTGATCTTAAAGTTGAAGTTAAATATACTGGTGCGTTTGACAAAGCTGAACTTGGTAAAACAACAGCTTCATCTATGTATTCTTCTGGTATCGACGTTATTTTCCACGCAGCTGGTGGTACTGGTAACGGATTATTTACAGAAGCGAGAGACCTTAAGAAGAAAGATCCTTCTAAAGAAATTTGGGCAATTGGTGTAGATACAGACCAAACTGCTGAAGGTATTGTTGAAATTGACGGGAAAGAGCATAACGTTATCTTGACTTCAGCGATGAAGGGTGTACATCATGCTGTACTTGATATTTCAGAAAAAGCTAAAGCTGGTAACTTCCCTGGTGGAACAACTATGAATTATGGTTTAGCTGAAGATGGAGTTAGTTTAGCTCCAATCAACCCTGAAGTAGCAGCTAAAGCTGACATCGAAGCAGCAGTTAAAGAATGGACAGATAAGATCAAGAATGGTGATATTACTGTTCCAGGAACTCGAGATGAGCTTAAAGCATTTATAGGGGCATAATAATAATTAAAAAAGGAATAAGCGGGTTTATTAACCGGCCCCTTGTTCCTTTTTTTCTAAAAATTTAATTGAAGGGAAGAATAAATTCTCCCCTTCACTTAGATTTTTATTTTAGTAGTAAATTATTTTTTAGAAGGTCTGACATCTTACTACTGGTAAGTTTTTCTTTTGTTCAAACAATAAAGTAAAAAATTCAAGTAGATAAGTGCCTGGCTCCATCGCCTAGAAATTATCGTGATAAAGTTAATATGGTAGTAGTAGGTGAAGTTTCAACCTACTCTAGAGTTTACTTTATACGAAGAGTATCTAGTTAAGGCGCCGCTTACGCTATTCTATGCTAGGAGTGAAAAAATGGAGTATGTAATTGAGATGCTCAATATTCGTAAAGAGTTCCCTGGAATTGTTGCGAACGATAACATAACCCTACAACTTAAAAAGGGCGAGATTCATGCCTTACTTGGGGAAAATGGTGCTGGAAAATCAACCTTGATGAACGTTCTTTTTGGACTGTATCAACCTGAAAAGGGTGAGATTTTAGTAAAAGGAAAGCCTGTGAAAATTACCAATCCTAATATTGCCAATGATCTTGGAATAGGGATGGTTCACCAACATTTTATGCTTGTTGATCCATTTACAGTAACAGAGAATATTATTTTAGGAAAAGAGACAACAAGAGGCGGAAGAATTGATATTAAAAAGGCAGAGAGAGAAGTTAGAGAAATTTCCGAAAAGTATGGATTAGCTGTTGATCCTGAAGCGAAAATCTCTGATATTTCTGTTGGGATGCAGCAACGTGTTGAAATCTTGAAGACTTTATATCGCGGCGCTGAAATTCTGATTTTTGATGAACCAACAGCCGTATTAACTCCTCAAGAAATTCATGAGCTAATTCAAATCATGAAGGCACTTATTAAAGAAGGAAAATCTATCATTCTCATAACACACAAGCTCAAGGAAATTATGGAAGTGTGTGATCGAGTAACTGTTATTCGAAAAGGGGTTGGAATTGGAACACTAAATGTTAGTGAAACAAATCCAAATGAACTAGCTAGTTTAATGGTAGGAAGAGAAGTAACCTTTAAAACAGAAAAAACAGAAGCACAACCTAAAGAAAATGTACTTGAAATAAGTAATCTCCATGTAAAGGATACTCGAGGACTACCTGCAGTAAATAATTTAAGCTTATCTGTAAGGGCAGGGGAAATCGTAGGTATCGCAGGGGTTGACGGGAATGGTCAAACTGAATTACTAGAGGCGATTACTGGACTTTGTAAAGCAGAAAGCGGCTCAGCAAAACTGAATGGGAAAGAGTTACTTAACCGCCCTCCAAGAAAAATAATCGAAGCTGGAATTGGTCATATCCCCCAAGATCGGCATAAACATGGACTGGTCCTTGATTTTCCGATTGGAGAAAATATGGTTCTACAAACCTATTATCAACAACCATATACCAAAAATGGTGTGTTAAATTTTAAAGAAATTTACAAACAAGCAAATTCATTAATTAAAGAATTTGACGTTCGAACACCGAATGAACATACATTAGCAAGAGCATTGTCTGGAGGAAATCAACAAAAGGCGATTATTGGGCGTGAAATTGATCGAAATCCGGATCTTTTAATTGCTGCACAGCCAACACGTGGACTTGATGTTGGTGCGATTGAGTTTATCCATAAACGATTAATCGAACAGCGTGATAACGGAAAAGCAGTTCTCCTTATTTCATTTGAACTTGATGAAATCATCAACGTAAGTGATCGAATTGCTGTTATTTATGAGGGTGAAATCGTTGCTATTGTAGATCCGAAAGAAACGACTGAACAGGAGTTAGGATTATTAATGGCTGGTTCGAAACGGAAGGAAGCAGGTGAACAAGCAAATGTCTAGTCGTCTTAAGAATATGGTTATTCCTGTATTAGCGGTTCTATTAGGTATGCTTGTAGGAACTATAATCATGCTAATTACGGGTTATAACCCTATAGATGCCTTTATCGCACTATGGAATGGTGCCTTTGGCGAAATTTATTATGCTGGTGAAGTTATCCGACAAGTAACTCCACTAATTCTTGCTGGATTAGCTGTCGCCTTTGCATTTAAAACTGGTTTATTTAATATCGGAGTAGAAGGACAACTTATTGTCGGCTGGCTAGCAGCTGTTTGGGTAGGAGTGGCTTTTGAACTTCCAAAAATCATTCATTTACCTTTAGCAGTTTTAGCTGGAGCTGTAGCAGGTGCTCTTTGGGCTTTCATTCCTGGACTTTTAAAAGCAAAATTTCGTGTTCATGAAGTTATTGTTACAATCATGATGAATTATGTGGCTCTTCATGTTTCAAATCATATTATTCGGACATTTCTTTCTGAAAAAAGTGACCGAACAGATAAAATTTTTGAAACAGCTTCACTTAGATCTCCGTTTTTAGAAGGGATAACGGATTATTCCCGTCTACATTGGGGGATTGTCATTGCCCTTGTCTCTGTCTTTTTGATGTGGTTTATTTTAGAAAAGACATCTCGTGGTTTTGAATTAAGAGCAGTAGGATTTAACCAGCATGCTTCTGAGTACGCAGGTATGAATGTTCGCTCTAATATTATTTTATCTATGGTCATTTCAGGGGCTTTTGCTGGTCTTGCAGGAGCTATGGAAGGTCTTGGTACATTTGGGTACGCTGCAATTCGAGGCGGTTTTACGGGTGTAGGATTTGATGGAATTGCGGTTGCGCTACTTGGTGCAAATGGACCAATTGGCATTATCTTAGCCGCTTTATTATTCGGAACCTTAAAGGTCGGAGCATTAAATATGCCGTTAGAAGCAGGTGTTCCAAATGAGCTTGTTGATATTATTATCGCTTTAATTGTATTCTTTGTAGCAGCTAGTTATATGCTTCGCATCTTTATTGAGCGAATTAGCAAAAAGGGGGTGAAGTAAGTGAGCTTAATGGATATGTTATTAATCATTATTCCTTCTACCCTTTTGTGGGCAGCGCCACTTATTTTCACTGCGTTAGGTGGAACGTTTTCCGAACGTTCGGGAGTTGTTAACATTGGACTAGAAGGTTTAATGGTCATCGGTGCGTTTACAGCAATCGTCTTTAATTTAACGTTTGTTGATGTATTTGGTAATATGACACCATGGGTTTCATTACTAGCTGCGATGCTAGTTGGAGCGTTTTTATCCGTGTTTCATGCTGTTGCGTCCATTACCTTTAGGGCTGACCAAGTTGTATCGGGTGTGGCAATCAACTTATTAGCAGTTGGAGCCTCTCTATTCCTTGTAAAATATATTTATGGAAAAGGTCAGACTGATATTATTCAAAAAGGATTCCATAAAGTAGATATCCCATTTTTGAGTGATATTCCGGTGATTGGTGAGTTGTTTTTTTCCAACACATACTATACTTCTTTCGTAGCGATTATCGCTGCATTTATCGCATGGTATGTCATATTTAAAACACCATTTGGTTTAAGACTTCGTGCAGTTGGAGAACATCCAATGGCTGCAGATACAATGGGAATCAATGTAACAAAAATCCGTTATATCGCTGTCATTATCTCAGGAGCTCTTGGAGGAATTGGTGGCGGTATTTATGCCCAATCGATCACTTCAGATTTTGGTCATGCGACAATTAGTGGTCAAGGATTTATGGCATTAGCAGCGATGATATTTGGAAAATGGCATCCTCTTGGAGCCATGGGCGCGGCATTGTTCTTCGGTTTTGCACAGAGCTTAAGTATTATTGGTTCAAACCTACCGTTCTTGCAGAACATTCCTAACGTTTACTTACTAATTGCTCCATATGTTCTTACCATCATTGCATTAACAGGCTTTATTGGCCGTGCGGATGCACCAAAGGCATCTGGAGAGCCATATATAAAGGGAAGTCGTTAAGATTCTTCCAATTTGAAAGAGAAAGTCCTATTTCTATGATTAGAATTAGGACTTTCTCTTTGTATGTACAAACAAAATCGTCGTTTTAATAACTTGAAAATCTGAAATAGGGCAAGTTATAGTAAGAATATGATTTAAATTAAGGAAGAATGTAGAAAATATATTTAAATAAACATTACTGCTACATAATACCCAGTTTAAAAATAGGAGGACGACAAATGGAAGCTATTTCTGAATCGATTAAACAAATGAAGGGCTATCGACTTCACATCATAAAAACAGATAAGTATAAAACCAATACAATAGTGTGGAAAATGAAAGCCCCGCTAAGTAGAGAAGCTGTGACGAAACGGGCTTTGATGCCATATGTTTTACAAAGTAATAGTGAAAGTTATCCAACGACAGGGAAGCTGCGTTCCTATTTAGATGAGCTTTACGGTGCAACGCTTTATGTTGATTTAGCGAAAAAAGGTGAGTACCACACCATTAGTTTTTCCATAGAAATAGCAAATGAAAAATTTTTAGGTGATAACGAGCCACTATTGAAAAAAGGATTTCAACTTTTAACAGAGGTTTTAACGAAACCGAACTTACAAGGAAACGCCTTTGATGCAGAAACGGTCGAGAAAGAAAAACGAACGTTAAAGCAGCGAATACAATCTGTATATGATGATAAAATGCGTTATTCAAGCTACAAGCTAGTAAAAGAAATGTGTAAAGATGAGCCTTATGCTTTACATGTTCACGGTGAAAAAGATGATGTTGACTACATTACACCTGAAGGTTTATATGAATACTATGAAGCAGCGTTAAAGAACGATGAGCTCGATCTGTATATTGTAGGAGACGTTAATGAAGAAGAAGTGCAAGCATATGCTGGTGATCTACTACAGTTTCAAGATAGAAATACAGAGGTTATTGATTCATTACAATATCAGCCGAAAGGAAGTCCGAATATCGTTCGAGAAGAACAAGATGTAAAGCAAGGAAAATTAAATATTGGTTACCGTACGAATATTACTTATGGAGATCCGGATTATTATGCATTACAAGTATTCAACGGTATTTTCGGAGGGTTTTCACATTCAAAACTTTTTATAAATGTAAGAGAAAAGGCCAGTCTTGCGTATTATGTATCAAGTAGACTTGAAAGTCATAAAGGGCTCATGATGGT
>JAEWIG010000374.1 GCA_023387295.1 Bacillota bacterium
GATATGCTCCTCGGAGAAGATGATCTTCCGGTTCACGAATCTGTTTGGCCGGCAATTGGGGATATGCTTTACATTACACTTAGAGTAAATCGTAATGATCGAATTTTTGTAAAGCTAGCGACGGATCCAGTCATTGAAGGAATTTCCATAAAGGCTGGCAGACAAGATTTCAATAAAAATATTCACGGATTTATTTATCGAACAGCAAAAGTTGGCAGCTGGGTATATACGGCTGAAGGCTATAAGGGTTTTATACATGAGTCTCAGCGTAAAGTTGAGCCAAGACTAGGTGAAAAAATTGAAGGCAGAATAATTGATGTAAAAGAGGATGGCACCATCAATGTGTCAATGCTTCAACGAAAACAAGATTCTCTTGATAATGATTCCGATGTGATCATGGACTATTTGATTTCTCGAAACGGGGCAATGCCTTATTGGGATAAAAGCTCACCAGATGATATTTCCGAGCGCTTTCAATTAAGCAAAGCTGCATTTAAACGTGCTTTAGGCCGCTTAATGAAAGAAGGGAAGGTTTATCAGGAAGAGGGATGGACATATCTGAAAAAAGATAAATAATGAGCAAGCAGCTGCTTGCTCATTATCCTATATATGGTCAGTTTTTTTCGAATATTGATGTTTTCCAGCTTTACGATTTTTTTCACGCATCATGTTTTTTTCATGGAGCTGAGCATTATTGTCTTGTGCTTTTTTATCATTATCAGATGTTTGGGGCATAATAACATTACTCCTTTTATTGAAAAGTAGATTCATGTTATTATTTGCTGAAAAAATCGGGAGTATTCAACTTGACCATTTGTTTTACTTTACCTTATTTTGAAAGAAAATCGCGATTGTTCCAGAGCCCGTATGGGAGCCAATAGCAGAGCCAATGGAAGAAATAAAGAATTCATTGACAGATAATTCCTTTTCGATAAGTTCTTTCACTTCTAAAGCTGTTTCTTCATCATCTGCATGGCTAATCCCAATGACTTGGCTATCAAGGGACGCTCCTCGTTCTTTCATTAGTTCAACGATGCGACGAAGGAGTTTCTTTTTGCCACGATGCTTTTCAAGAGGCACTAGTTTTCCATCTTCTACATTTAAAAGGGGCTTAATATTTAATAAACCACCTAAAAACGCTGATGCTTTAGAAACCCGTCCCCCTTTTGCTAAGTAATCAAGGTCATGGACGGTAAACAAATGCTCCATATGTTGGCAGAGAAACTCGATTTCCTTTAGAATCTCTTCTTTCGGTGCATTTTTATTGGCAAGCTCAACTGCTCTTTTGACGATGAGTCCTATCCCAAGAGAAGCACATTTTGTATCAATAATTGATAAATTAAAATCAGGATATTTTTCTTTAACTTGCTCTAGTATCATGACTGCAGTTTGGTATGTACCTGAGAGTTCAGAAGAAAAGGCGATGTAAATCCCGTCTTCATTATTTTCTGCCATTTTTGTAAAAGTCTCTTCGAAGGCAAGAGGAGATGCTTGAGATGTTTTGGGAACTTTTCCTTCACGAATGGCTTGATAAACCTTATTGGAATCTATTGTAATTAGATCTTCATATTCGGTATTATCTAGGTGGACTTTTAATGGGAAAAGTGCGACATTATTCTCCTCAAAAAAATGAAGAGGTAAATCACACGCACTGTCAGCTAAAATTTTGACTGACATATAACTTCACCTACTTTCAAAACAATATACACCTTTAGTTTATAGAAATTAACAGTAAAAGACAATATAGAAAATTCGCTAAAATAATTATCAATGAATAAGTTGATTTTCAGCATAGAATTATATCAGTTGGGTAGGCGATAACAAATGATTTGGTCTGAAGTGAAAAAAATAATAGTTGTACTAGTGGGGGCACTTCTAAATGCAATTGCAATGAATTTTTTTCTCATCCCTGCAAATGTTTATGCTAGTGGTTTTGCTGGTACAGCACAGCTGTTAGCAAATATTTTAGGTGGATATGCTTCCACAGGTATATTGCTCTTCATCTTAAATATTCCTGTTACGATATTAGGGTGGAGAAAAATTGGAAAAGCGTTTACGTTTTATAGCTTTATTAGTGTTCTTTCGATGTCTTTCTTTTTAGAGGTAATACCAGTTACTCGATACACGGATGACATTCTTTTAAATGCAGTATTTGGTGGAGTTATTGGTGCTGTAGGTGTAGGCCTAACGCTTAAATGGGGTGCTTCCACTGGTGGTATGGACATAATTGCGATGATCCTTTCACGAAAGAATGATCGACCTGTTGGAACTTACTTCTTCATCCTGAATGCAATCATTATTATTACTGCTGGCTCTTTATACGGTTGGGAAAAGGCGCTTTATACAATTGTCGCATTGTATGCATCAACAAGGGTGATTGATACGATACATACTAGACATGTAAAATTGACTGCCATGATTATTACAAAGAAATCTGAAGAAATGAAAAAGGCAATTCATGAAAAAATGGTTAGAGGGATTACGACAATTCCTGCTAAAGGTGCTTTTTCAAACGAAAGCAAGGAAATGATGATGATTGTTATTACTCGTTACGAGTTATTCGATTTAGAGAGAATTATTAAGGAAGTGGATCCAGAGGCATTTACGAATATTGTGCAAACTGTCGGTGTTTTTGGCTCTTTCCGTAAAGATTAGCTTATATAAAAATTTTTCGATCAGAAACGAATCAATAAAAGGCTGCCCGAAACCTTCGGGACAGCCTTTATTTGCTTAACTTTGTGGAGTGTTTGTAAACTGGTCAAGCTCCGCCTGCATTTCACTTAACTGTGCTTGCTCTGCTCTTGTTGAATTGGCAAAAGCAGAACTAAGTGCATTCTTTGCATGAAGAACTGACATTTGCTGTTCACGAGAATCGGCGTTTTTGGCTAGGTTAACAGCTTTTTGTGCTTCTTGAAAGAGTTTGTTCCCCATTGTTAAGCTCCTCCACGTGAGGACTTCTTCACATTGGCGAGCTTTTCTGCCTCAGCTTCAGCATATGTCATATGATACGGGATACGTTCCGCGTGCTTAGTAACAGAATCTACACCTTGCTGGACAAAGCGTTTCGATTTATTACTTCTACCCAAGCGAATCCCCTCCGAATGAAAGAATGACGAAACAGCAAGAAAATCGCTGCTTCGTTTTTTAGTATGCTCTAATAAGAAGTTAAAAAAAGAGGTAGAAAAAGGTTGCTTTTTACTTGAAGATTTTTAAATTTAATTGTTCGTCTAAATAAACCCCAATGCCATCTTCTTCATTTGTTAGGGTCACTTCTTTAGCAATGTTTTTCACTTGCTCAATCGCGTTCCCCATCGCAATTCCTTTACCTGCATATTCAAGCATTTCTAAGTCATTATCTTCATCACCAAAAGCAATAATTCGCTCAGGAGGAATTTGGAAATAGTCAGCAGCTCTTTTCAGACCCACAGCCTTATTCAATCCATTCTTAACGATTTCGATAACAGGCCAAGGTGCTCCCCAGCTTCGATGACTGATGACTTCAGCATGGACACTTGATAAGTGATCCCGAATTTCCTTCATGTTTTCATCATCAGTATGAATTAACATACTTGTAGGAGAGGCTTTTAATAAATTTCGGAGATCCCCTGTCGTAACTTTTGGCTCACCAAATCCGAAAATTTCAAGTAGCTTCTTATCCTGATAATGAAAATAAACATCATCGATCACTTCTGCAATAATATTGTGGAATTGAAAAGATGTACAAGCCTCAACAATTTCCTTTGCTACATTTACTTCCATCGGGGAGTGGTAAACACCCCAGTTTTTATCCTTCGGATGGTGAACAAAGGCACCGTTAAAATTAACAATTGGGGTATCAAGATTCAACTCTTGATAATAAGGCTGACTGGAGCGAAAGGGCCTGCCAGTTGCAATCATGACAATATGTCCTTCCTCGCGCGCCTTTTGCAAGGTTAATTTCGTTTTCTGAGAAATCGTTTTATCGTCTTTAAGTAATGTTCCATCTAAATCTAAAGCGATTAAATGCTTTTCTGCCATAATAACACCATCTCCATATATTTTTTCTATTTCTAAGCAAAAGGTTATGGAAAAAAAAGTCTATATGATAAACTATTTTTGTTCATATATTTCGACTGGTTTTTAACCTTAACCTTGTGAACGAAAATACATACGTTTTTGTTATATCCATTATGTTAACAAATATATTTTTCTGATGTAAGAAATCTTACCTTATTTATAAAACTTTATATAGTTTTTAGCTTTTTTTTATAGAAAGGCTCTCTTAAAGGACAATATTGATCCTTGCACCTGTTGATTGGAGCGGAAGGTGCGAGACTCCTGTGGGAGGAAGGGACAAGGGAGACCCCGCAGGTGCGATAGCGCCGAGGAGGCTCCCGGACCGCCCACGGAAAGCGAGCAACCTGAAGCGGAAATCAACAGCCGTGTTTAACAGAGCCTATAAGAAAGGAGTTTTTCGGATGATTACAATCGAGAAAGAAGAAATAAAAAAAATCCCTGTACTACATATTGCAGATGAAAAGAAAAAGGACGAAAAGCTACCATTCATTATCTTTGTCCATGGTTTTACTAGTAAGAAAGAAAATAATCTTCATTATGCATACTTATTAGCTGAAAAAGGTTTTCGTGTACTTCTTCCAGAGGCATTATATCATGGGGAAAGAAATCCTGGCTTATCTGGTCATAGATTAGAATTCCGATTCTGGGATATCGTATTGCAAACGATAGACGAGCTTGAAATATTAAAGAGTACTTTTGAAGAGAAACAATTAATAGATCCGAATAGAATTGGCGTTGTCGGCACATCGATGGGTGGGATTGTTACACTCGGTGCATTAACGAAATATAATTGGATTAAAGCGGCAACAAGTTTAATGGGCATGCCATATTACGAACAATTTGCCCTTCATCAAATAAATTCTATGAAGGAAAAAGGAGTAGAGCTGCCTGTTCAAGAGGAGGAGC
>JAEWIG010000117.1 GCA_023387295.1 Bacillota bacterium
TGTTCTAAATTATTGTAAAAAATAAAATCATGATCGTTTTGACATTTATTATTGGAATCAACTAAAAATGCACATGCATCAAGGTCAAAGTCATTTCCACCTTGATATTTATTTGTATCCCAGCCAAGCCCGATAATTGCCTTCGTTAATCCTGGATTTGTTTTTGTTAGGTCTATTCTTTGACCTTTCGCCAACTGAATTCCCATCATAAACCCCTCCGCTCATTTGAATAAAAATTAGCGTCTAACATAAAGCTTCATCAGTAAAACCGCTTCATCTTATCCTATTTGTAAACCGAAGTCTGTTGCAATTCGTCCTAATCCGCCTTGGTAGCCAGACCCGATTGCTGAGAATTTCCATTCTCCGGCATGACGATATAATTCACCAACAATAAGAGCAGTTTCAATTGAGAAATCTTCTCCTAAGTCATAGCGAATGACTTCCTCATTTGTCGCTTCATTAACAATGCGAACATATGCATTTGAAACTTGACCGAAATTTTGTCCTCTAGCTTCCCCATCATGAATTGTGATCACAAAAGAAATTTTCTCGATGTTTGCAGGAACCTCACTTAGATTCACATTTACCTGCTCATCATCGCCAGAACCTTCACCTGTGCGGTTATCTCCAGTATGTACAACAGAACCATTTCCGCCTTCTAGCTGATTGTAGAAAATAAAATCTTTATCAGAGGCACATTTTCCTGCTGCATCTAGCAAAAAAATACTAGCATCTAAATCAAATGCTTGGCCCCCATCATATTTATTCGTATCCCAGCCAAGCCCAACAATTACCTTCGATAAGCCAGGGTTTGTTTTTGTTAAATCAACCTTTTGTCCTTTAGATAAAGAAATAGCCATTTTAGAAATCATCCTTTCAAAAATTTTATTAGATCTCCCAATAAACTGGGAGTATCAAACTAATAGATTTCATCCTCAATGCAAGTGTAACCTAATTTAAATGGTAACGTAAACAAAATACACATTGCTCCGATGATATTTTAATTCTACTAAAGAAGAAAGCTCCTTGCCACTTATATCTAATGAAATTTTTCAAAACTTGTTAAATTAGTTATACGAAATGCTAATTTGCTGCTAAGAAAAAATTTTAAGTCTTTTTAGCATGAAAATTATGCTTCATTTAAGTAAAAAAGAAGGAGTAAAATACTCCTTCTCTAGTCAACCTTTCTTGGAAATTCAAGATGAAATGTTGTTCCTTTATTTAATTCGCTTTCTACACTAATTTTACCTGAATGGCCTTCTATAATATGAAAAGTTACCATTAGTCCCAGGCCATTTCCATTTTTTTTCGTTGTATAAAAAGGCTCACCTATTCTTTTTAGCTTTTCTACCGGAATCCCCATTCCTGTATCAGAAATATATATATGAACCTTACTTTCAATTTCCTTACATCGAATCGTAATATTCCCACCATTTGGCATAGCTTCGATTGCATTTTTAATAAAATTAATAAAAACTTGTTTTAAACGGTTTTCATCACAATCAATGAGAATGATATCTGTACTATATTCAAAGGTAATATGAATATTTTTCTTTTTCGCTTCAAATTCAAATAATGATAGAACATCCTTAATGATGTCCAGAATGTTTTTTTCTTCGAGCACAAAGGCATTTGGTTTAGCAAGCATCATAAAGTCTTCAACGATATTGTTCACACGGTCAATTTCATCAAGAATAATATCAAAATATTCTAATCGTTCTTTGCTTGTTTCATCCATTTGCAAAAACTCTGTATACCCTCTAATTGACGTCAATGGATTTCTAATTTCGTGCGCAACCCCTGCCGCAAGCTGACCAACTGTCGCGAGTTTATCTTGTCTATGCAGGAATTCTTCTGTTTTCTTTTTTTCCGTAATATCGTTGCGAATAGATAAATATTGATATGGTTTGCCAGCTTCATTTAGAAAGGGAACAATCGTTGTATCTACCCAATATATGCTCTCATCTTTTGCACGATTGCAAATTTCACCCTTCCAAACTTCCCCTTTTCCAATCGTACTCCACAAGTTTTTGAAAAAATCCCTTGAATGAACACCTGAATTGATCATGGAGTGTTTTTGACCAATTAGTTCTTCCCTACTGTACTTTGAAATTTCACAGAACTTTTCATTAACATTCGTTATGACTCCCTTTTCATCTGTAAAGGCAACGATAGATGATTGGTCGAGTGCAAATGTAATATCACTCACTTCTTTTAATGTTTCTTGTAAATGCTCCTCCGTGCTTTTTAGAGCTGTTATATCGGAACTTATGGAAATATATTGATAAGGTATTCCCTCGCTTTTCATAAAAGGGACGATTGTTGTCTCTATCCAGTATAGTACACCATCCTTCTGTCTATTACGTATTTCTCCGCGCCAAATCTTACCTGAGGAAATAGTAGACCAGAGGTTATCAAAAAACTCCTTCGAATGGTAACCGGAGTTTAATACATTGTGAGTTTTTCCGATAATTTCGTCTCTATCGTACTTTGATATTTCAACAAATTTATCATTTACATAAGAAATAATCCCGTTCGCATCTGATATCGTAACAATTGAAGATTCATCTAATGCTGCTCTAATATCTCTAAAGTTGGTATTACTCTCAGCCAATCGTTTGCTCACTACTGTTCTAGAACCGATAACTCCACTCAAAATGAGAACTGATACGAAAAATACTAAATACAGTAAAAACGTTTCAACTGTTGTTGCTTTACGACCAATCTCGATATTTGTGAGTGTTGGTGAAGCTTGGACAAGGAGAAAATACCCCTCAATTATTGCCCCCGTAATGACAAGTGCACTGATGGGCTTTGCCCAAATTTCATTAAAGTGACTTAGGCTTTTAGAATAAAATAAAAACCAGAGTGACAACACAAATGACCCAAATATAATCAAGGTTGAAATAGTAAATAATGGCAAGCTATAGAAAACCTTCATGTTAATAGCATACATTCCTGTTACATGGATTGACAAAACAGCTATCGTCATGAAAAAGCTCGCTGTGAGCAAATACTGCCATTTAAGTTCTCTATCTATTACCCAATAAAAAGCCATTCCAGTAAAAATAATTCCTAGTACAAACGACAACACTGTAAATGGTATATGATATGTGGCAGCACCATTAATATTAACAGCTATCATGCCAATAAAATTCATAATCCAAATACCTACACCTAGTGAAAATGTGCCTCCCCAAAATAAAAACCGCTTATCTCTTTCAGCTGTTCTCGAGAGAGTATACAAATCTAAACCAGTAAAAGAAGCGATAAACGTTAATACCATCGCAACAAAAGTTAGAATTGGATTAAATAAATTCAGCATTTCCGTCATTTTATCACCAGCCTCTCTTTGTCTATAGGCTTATCTCAAAAATCAAGATCATATTATTAATCTGATTACTTTAGCAATTTTGAAACCATGTACTGAATGAATTTAAATATGGATATTTTGTGACAATATTAATATTGTAATCGAAATGAATTGTTCTGGGAAGAGAAAAACATTCATTTTCCATCATTAATCGACATAAACCCACTTTTTTCTACCTGTTCTTATTATCTAAATTATTTAAAAATTATAATTAAAAAGACTACACATACGAATTTTTTTCGTGTATACTGTATTATAACAAAATGAAAATTTATAATCTGTATCATAAAAGGAGGAAGTATAATGGTTAAGACTCACGTTAAAACAGTGCCTCACAAAGTTTGTCCTGAGTGTGGGCAAACTGTAAAGGATCACTCAGAATCCTATTTAATGGAATGTGACCGTTGCCTTTCCAAAAAAGTTGAATAAGCAATATGTATGAACGGCATTGATACAATGAAAAAGACGGAATATTTATCTCCGTCTTTTTCATTGTAGATTTTTAAACAGGCAGACCAGATAACAGGGAATAAATGCAAAGAATAAGAAAGATACTTTTTTCAAAGGTTATTTATGAGCACGCTGATGAAACCAAAGAAGAGACTGTTCTACCTCATCAACAGTCTCCTCTAATTCAATATGTCCTTCTACTCAATTTGTGGCAATTCCCTTACCTCATGATTTGTTTCATTTCCGCATAACGGACATAATAAGTCTGCTGTGGCAAATTCTTTTCTCATCCAGCCATTACAGCCTTCATCACTGCATGCATAAACATCTGTATCAAGCATAACTACTTCTGGTTTATCATCCTGTCCTCTTCGATTAAAGAAAATAGCAGACGCCCCCTTTTTCTTAGTATGGGCAATAAAACCATTTTCATTACAAAGGTATTAGGAGGTTATTTCAAATGGATAAAATAAAGCAAAAAAAATTTACAATCGTTGGAACGGATATTGAAGAAGTAAAACAACTAAACAGTCAATCTGGACTATCTTATAACGAAGTGAAACGGCTCCTAGCAAAAAGATATAAACCTTAACAAAGCAAAATAATTAAGATTAACAAAATTGAAGCTGCAAAAATGCAGCTTCAATTTTGTTAACCCCTTTTTGCAAAAGCAACCTTTTCACTTTTCTTTTCTTCATTCATTAACCACAAACAAAGCAATAAGCCAATGAAACTTAAGAATCCATAGAATAAATACATAGAATAAATATTAAATTCTTCAAAAATGATTCCACCAAAGAATGTACAAAACCAATTTCCCAGCCCATTTCCGATGGCTGAATATAAGGTAATGCCTGTTACTGTAATATGGACTGGCGTGATTTCCTTAATATAATGCAGTCCTGCAGGAATAAACAAACCTATCGAAAAACCTTGTAAAATTGCAGTACTGTAAATTAACCACAAGCTTGGCTCAGTAAAATATATAAGCCATCTAGCAATCGAAATGACACCTGCTATTATTATAACCTGAAGCAAACCTAAACGATGTATCCAATTTCCTGCTACCCTCATGAATGGTATTTCAGATAAAACGGCAATCAAAAATGCAATTCCAATACCAGTATATGTCCCCCCTCTATGTTCAATAAACAATCCAAAATAATTGTTATTTCCAAGGTTAGGACCAAAAATAAGAAAAGTAATTCCTAAGAAGATTAAAAATTTCTTGTGTGTCATCATTTCTTTTACCCCACCTAGAAGGTTCCGATTTCCTGAACCTTTCTCTGAGGGCATTTTAATAGCAAGAAAGCTTGCAATTAATAAAGATATGAAGAAAGCAAAGAAGATAACTTTCGGATTAATTTCTGATAATCTTCCCATTAAAAAAACGGCAACTCCAAATCCAAGAGAGCCAAATAAGCGAATATTACCGTAATTAATTTTTACCTTACTCGTATACTTAATGGACATACTATCTGATATTGGGATAATGGCACTTTGAAAAATCGCTACACAAACAGCAACGAAAAACACCCAATAGTAGCCGCTAAAAATAAGAAAGCCTAGTGCAGTAATCGCAGCGATCATTGTCGTTAAAGTTAATATTCTAATAGGTGCATTGGTTTTATCAGCAGCCATTCCCCATAATGGTTGGAAAAAGATCATGATGATTGGACTTATTGACATGATCGTTCCAATTTGATAGCCATTTAATTGTTCCACTTCACTTAAATAGACACTAAGCAGAGGATATAAACTACCAATGCCGAAAAAAGTGAGTAAATAAAAGCCTTTCATACTCATTATTGTACTTTTCAATTGTTTATTCATTGCTGATCTCCTAGGCAATATTCGGTTAGTTGTGCTTTAGATTAATATTAGTAGATTATAAGCAAAATAAAAAGCAAAATCACGTACGGATTTTGCTTTTCTCTATGCTATTTTGTCCTTATTCCTACTGCTTCCCCAGAAAAAATTACCCTCTAGCTTAGTTGGAAGACTAACTGTTATCGATAAGGCATTGAAAGGACAATTGTCAATACAAGCACCACAGAGACTGCAATCGCCAGCATCAACAAACTTACTTTCTCTAAAGATGCCAGGTTCTAAAATGACAGGTTCTGCAAAGCAAACAGTACGACACTTGTCACATCCTACACATGTATTATGATCAAACTTAACTTTAACAAGGCCAGCTCTACCAATAGATTGGTAGAATCCTCCTAACGGACAAAAATACCGACACCATCCACGCTTTGAAATTAGTAATTCGAACAGAACGATTGCAACGATAATCCAAACTCCTATACCAAAAGTAAACAGTGCATTTCTTATCGTAAAGCCGATCGGAGAAAATAATTCAAATACTGGAACACCTATAATAAAGGAGAGAACAAGAATTAATAGTGCTAAATGTTTTTTTGTCTGGCGATTATAAGTCTTATCCTTTAATTTTAAAAATCTTCGCAGTTTTTCTGTAAATTCTAAAATTGTATTTACTGGACAAACCCAACTACAAAAAACTCTTCCTCTAATCACTAAATAAAACATGAAGATAATGAAAGCACCTGACATATATATTAAATTTATCTTTTTTGATGCTAACATCACTTGTAATGCTGCAAATGGATCTGAGAGGATTATTCCAACAAAAGTGGATGAAGCAAGGGAGCCAAAGAAAAAGTTATCACCCTCAACCTCAACTAATACTAGCGGAGAAAGAAAAAGGGCGATAATGAATAATTGGACGATTCTTCTTGTAAACGTCCACTTTTGAATAAAATTCATATTTTCATCACACTCATTCCTAACGTACTGAGTTGATATCCTCGCTAAATTGGTTCAATTGTTATTCCTTTAATATCAGAAATGCAATTAGCTACACATAGACCGCAACCTGTACAGTTAGCTTCGTTAATTATGAGCTTACCATCTATTATTTCCATTGCTCCATTTACAGGACAGGAACTGACACAATAATCACACATTACATTTTGAAATGTAATACAATTATGCTGCATAACTTTAGCTTTCCCAATAGCTTGTTTATCTAATAAATTAGACAAACTTAAAGCACTAGTAGGGCATACATCAATACACGTTTTACAATATGTGCATGGGTTTTCATTAGGTTTTAAATATGGAGTATTTAAAAGCTTTGCGCCATCAGATATTGCAAAGAGGCTTATTACACCTTCTGGGCAGCTATCTTTACATTTAGCGCATCTGATACATGATGTTAAAAAATCAAGCTCATCACTTGCACCCGGCGGCCTAAAAAAATCGCGTTCCTCTTCTATTTGTGTTCCAATAAAATTTCCAAGAAATCCAATTGTCGCACCCCAATTGATGGATAAAAATTGCCTCCTATTAACTCTCTCGTCCATTAGGAGTTAGCTACTCCCGTATAACCAGGTTCATTCTCAAAATTACTGTAGGCTAAACAAATGGTTAGCACTCCATCAATTTGCTTAAATTTCTCGGCAATTTTATAGCTACCATCAACGGTTTCGGCCTCAACTGTCAAAATAATTTTGAATTTATCTTCAATATGATGAACCTCTACTCCACTCATTTTTTGAAGAGATTGCGCCACTTTGTAGGCTTCTCCTGGAATTGTTTCAATGTAGATACCGGATATTACCATATTTATCACCTGTCTTTCTTGTCGAATTGGCAAATTCTAAAACAATTCGTGTAATTGACTAGGGGGTTAAAGAATGAAAAACGGAACATAAATTACTCACTTTCATCTCTAACCCCTACAATCTTATTAGCTATTCCTCGTCATTAAAAGCTGTTTTCGTATCATTTTGTGTAGCATGACACTGAATACAATAATCCCTAAATATCTTTCCAGCTGTTCGATCATTATCATAATAGTGATTTTCTGGTAGTGTTCTTGCTCCCGTAGCCGGGTTTGCATGGCATGTCATACAGCTTTCTTGATGCAATTCTGGATTCCAACGATCGATATGGTCGGCAGGTTGCATTGGTGGAGCACCTAGAAGAACCATTGTTGCCGATTCTTCCCTGCCTTCATTTTCTAATTGTGGAATAACCGTCGCTACATCCGTTTTCGATACTTCGGAAGCTGGACTTGTTGAATCAGTAAAAGATGTTCTTATTTTTTCCGCTCCGATAGCTACCCCAACGATTAAAATAAATACGAGAACAAAAATAATTTGCTTGCTTTTCATAGTTCCACCTCTTCCTATGCTTTTACGACTTTAACCGCACATTTTTTGTAATCAGGCTGCTTAGAAATCGGGCAATAGCAATCAAGTGTAACGAGATTAATTAATGTTTCCTCTGCGAAGAAAGGTACATACACAAGCCCTTTTGGTGGATTTCCTCTTCCTTTTGTTGTCGCTTTTATCTCACATTCACCACGTCTAGAAATTACTTTGACCATATCACCATTTTGGATCCCCATTGCTTCAGCATCCTCTGGATGAATTTCGCATAAGGCTTCAGGAACTGCGCGATGAAGCTCTGGGACACGTCTTGTCATTGATCCGCTATGCCAATGTTCGAGCACTCGGCCAGTACATAACCATAGTGGATATTCTTCATCTGGAATTTCAGCAGCATCTTCAAAGGGACGGAAGAAAACACTAGGTCTGTGATCATCAGATTTATAGAAGTCAATATTATCGTATTTTCCTACTGTTCCAAATTCTTCAACACCATATTGGTCGTAGCCTTCCTCTTGCTTGCCGTGAGCATAGCGCCAGTTTGTTTCAAGCCATTGACCATTGACTTCACGAACTGGCCAGCAAATACCATGCTGTTTAAAGTACTCTTCGTATGGAGCCATTTGCTTCGCTTTCAACTTAAGCTTTTTCCCTAACTCCTGAATTTCAGGATTATCACTTTCATGTGGATTAGAGAATGAGCGATACTCAGCCCAAAGACGACTATTTACTTCGTGACCATCCTCTAAAAGATCATTTTTATCATAATCCCAAACAGCCCCAAACAGAACATCAAATGCTGGCTTATCGCCAATTTTCTTTCCATCAAGTACCCGTTTTGCTACTTGAATTAGTGTCCATATATCCCATTTCGCCTCACCTGGTGGCTCTGTACATTTTTCAAACACAGAAGTACGTCTCTCGGCATTTCCAAATTGCCCTTCTCTTTCAACCCACATTGCCGCAGGAAATACAACATCTGCCATTTCTGTAGACTTTGTTGGATAAACCTCTGATACGACGATAAATCCATCTATAACACCTTTTCCGTCTGCATCTTTTCCTCGATAGCGATTTAACTTTGGCATTGTTTGTCCCCAGTTATTGGACATACTCCAAAGAAACTTAACGTTTCCATTACCTAATTCTCTAAACATTTTTACAGTATGGTATCCAGGCTTCTCAATTGGATCTAAATATCCTTGAGGTAGATTCCAAATCATCTCTGTATACCGTCTATGGTCTGGATTGGCAACAACCATATCGGCAGGTAGTCTGTGAGAGAAAA
>JAEWIG010000410.1 GCA_023387295.1 Bacillota bacterium
GTATGGAGCTATCAAAGCTCTGTCACGATAAATTAAAAAATGTTGAAGCACAATTAACACAAGTATTGACAGAGGACGGAAGGAAAGAGAATTTTATCATTCCCGAGGAGGAGTAACTGTTGCTACAGGAATCATTTTCATCATTTGCTAAAAAACATAAGGCTTTGCTAGAGAGCGAGTTAACAGAAAGTGTTAGCAGGCTAAATGCACCATCTATCATAAAGGAATCAATGCTTTACTCATTAGAGGCTGGTGGAAAGCGTATAAGACCACTGCTATTATTTGCAACATTAGCCTCCTTTGGAGAAAATCCCAATAAAGGCTTAAAGACAGCTGCAGCCATCGAAATGATTCATACGTATTCCTTGATTCATGATGATTTACCAAGCATGGATAATGATGATTTGCGTAGAGGAAATCCGACGAATCATAAAGTATTTGGAGACGCAATGGCTATATTAGCAGGTGATGCTCTATTAACATACAGCTTTCAATTAATAAGCGAAACAGATAATGAACATGCTAATGCAGAAACAAAGCTACTCCTTATAAATGAGTTATCTAAAGCTGCTGGCGCTGAGGGAATGGTTGGTGGACAAGTTGCTGACATTCTAGGTGAGGATAGAGAAGTCACTTTAGAAGATCTCGAATACATTCATGTTCATAAAACAGGAAAACTCCTAAGTTGCTCTGTCGTTTCGGGTGCAATTCTCTCAGGAGCAAAGGAAGAAACGATAAAAATTCTTTCGGATTTTGCCTATCACCTTGGACTCGCCTTTCAAATTCGTGATGATATTCTTGATTTAGAAGGAACAGAAGAGGTAATTGGAAAGCCTGTTGGAAGTGATGAAGCTAATCATAAGGGAACTTACCCAGCGATACTTACATTAGCTGGAGCGAAGGAAGCTTTGCATCATCATATTCTTTTAGCAAAAAATAAACTTGTTGAAACAGGTTTAAATACAGCTCTACTTAGTGAAATTACAGATTTAATCGCTTCAAGAGATCATTAAAATATTGGAAATACCCAATTTCTTGAGGAATTATTTCATACTGTTATAATATAAACAAAAACTAGGCTTGATAAAGATAGAAAGTGAGTGTTCCGATTAATGGATCTTATGTCAATTAAAGACCCTAAGTTTTTAAAAGGTCTCTCGAATAAGGAACTTGAAGCTTTAAGTCAGGAAATTCGGCGATTTCTAATCGAAAAGTTGTCAGGTACGGGCGGTCATATCGGTCCGAATTTAGGTGTTGTTGAATTAACGATTGCATTGCATAAATGTTTCGACAGCCCTAAGGATAAAATTATTTGGGATGTTGGTCATCAGTCATATGTTCACAAAATTTTGACGGGCCGAGCATGCCAATTTGATTCTTTGCGGCAATTTAAAGGTCTTTGTGGTTTCCCGAAGATGGTAGAGAGTGAGCACGACGTTTGGGAAACAGGTCATAGCTCAACATCATTATCAGCAGCAATGGGAATGGCCATTGCCCGAGACTTGAAGAAGGAAAAAAACCATGTAGTTCCCGTAATTGGGGACGGTGCTTTAACAGGTGGAATGGCTTTAGAAGCTCTGAACCATATTGGTCATGAGAAGAAAAATATGATCGTTATTTTAAACGATAATGAAATGTCGATTGCCCCTAATGTAGGAGCATTACATCAAGTTCTGGGCAGACTTCGTACAGCTGGAAAATATAATCGAGCAAAAGATGAGCTCGAATATTTATTAAAGAAAGTTCCTGCTGTGGGAGGAAAGTTAGCTTCAACAGCGGAGCGAGTAAAGGATAGTTTAAAGTACTTTTTTGTTCCAGGAATGTTTTTTGAAGAGCTTGGCTTTACTTATTTAGGTCCAATTGATGGTCATAACTTCGAAAAACTCTTTGAAAGTTTAAGCTATGCAAAGAAAACGGAAGGACCCGTCCTTCTCCATGTGATTACAAAAAAAGGGAAGGGCTATAAGCCTGCAGAAACCGATAGAACTGGTACATGGCATGGAACAGGTCCTTATAAAATTGAAACAGGTGCGTTTGTTAAGCCTGTAAACCCACCTCCTGCTTGGAGTAGTTTAGTTAGTGAAACTGTTCGCAAGCTTGCTAGGGAAGATGAGCGCATTGTTGCCATTACTCCAGCAATGCCTGTTGGATCAAAGCTTGAAGGCTTTGCTAGTGAATTTCCTGAACGGATGTATGATGTAGGAATCGCAGAGCAGCATGCGGCTACCGTGGCGGCAGGACTTGCTACGCAGAACATGAAGCCATTCCTTGCTATTTATTCTACATTCCTGCAACGAGCATATGACCAGGTTGTTCACGATATTTGTCGTCAAAATTTAAATGTTTTTCTTGGTATTGATCGTGCGGGTCTTGTAGGGGCAGATGGTGAAACCCATCAAGGAGTGTTTGATATTGCCTTCTTACGCCATTTACCGAATATCGTTATTATGATGCCAAAGGATGAAAACGAAGGGCAACATATGGTTTATACGGCAGTTAAATATGATGATGGTCCGATCGCACTTCGTTTTCCAAGAGGAAATGGATACGGTGTTCCAATGGATGAGACATTAAAGACGATTCCAATTGGCACATGGGAAGTTCTGAAAGAAGGAACTGATGCTGCCATCTTAACATTCGGAACAACGATTCCGATGGCCATGGAAGCAGCAAGCCTAATGGAAAAACAAGGATACTCCATTAAAGTCATTAATGCAAGATTCATTAAACCACTTGATGAAAAAATGCTTTTACAATTATTTGCCGAAAACATGCCGATTTTAACAATCGAAGAAGCAGTACTTCAAGGAGGATTCGGAAGCTCTGTGCTTGAATTTGCTCATGACCAACGCTTCCATCATCTTGAAATTGAACGCATCGGAATACCAGATCAATTCATCGAGCATGGTGGTGTGGATGAACTATTAAAGGAAATTAATTTTACAACAGAAGAGGTTGTAGAAAGATTAACTAATTTAGCTAGAAAGCAGCAGAAAAGAGCTTAAAGAATGAAGGTTAAAAAAGAGCGTCTAGATGTGTTATTAGTAGAAAGAGGCTTAGCAGAAACTAGAGAAAAAGCGAAAAGAACGATTATGGCTGGGCTTGTTTTTAGCAACGAAAATCGCCTTGACAAGCCAGGAGAAAAAGTCAGTTGTGACATTTCATTAACAGTTAAAGGAAAGGTTATTCCTTATGTAAGTAGAGGCGGATTGAAGCTCGAAAAAGCATTAAAGGTATTCAACTTGGACGTGACTGATAAAATCTTGCTTGATATTGGTGCATCAACAGGTGGATTTACGGACTGCGCTTTACAGAATGGTGCGAAAATGTCATATGCTCTTGATGTTGGTTATAATCAGCTCGCTTGGAAAATTAGACAGGATGAGCGTGTTATCGTCATGGAGAGAACGAATTTTCGCTATGTGACACCTGCTGATTTAAAATTTGGAATGCCAAACTTCGCTTCAATCGATGTTTCCTTTATTTCATTAAAGTTAATTTTACCTGTATTAAAAACTCTGCTTGTTGCCAATAGTGATGTTGTTGCACTAGTTAAGCCGCAATTTGAGGCAGGAAGAGAGCAGGTTGGAAAAAAAGGAATTGTCAGAGAGCCGAAAGTGCATCAAGCTGTTCTAGAAACCATCATTTCGCTTTCACAATCCCAAGGATTTGATGTAAAGGATCTATCCTTTTCTCCAATTACAGGCGGGGATGGTAATATTGAATTTTTATTGCACTTATTTTGGACAGGTGAAAAAGAAGTAGGGGAAAACCTGCTTTTAATTGACCCTTCTAAAGTAGTAGAAGCTGCACATACAGAGCTTAAATCAAAACAAATAAAGGAAGAGGAATAAGCTTTTGCTTGTTCCTCTTCTTTCTGAAAAAAATAGCCTTTTTATACTAATAGAATTGTACAATAACATGATTATCAGCTAACATATAAAGTGAATCTACCATAGATGGTGGTATGAAAATGAGAAAGTAGAACTGTATTAATGGGTGGATTGTCTGAAGAATAGGGGTGATAAGATGACAAAAGGTCAACGACATATTAAAATCCGCGAAATAATTGCCAATAATGAAATTGAAACACAGGATGAGCTTGTTGATGAATTAAAGAATGCTGGGTTTAATGTTACACAAGCAACTGTATCTAGAGATATAAAGGAGCTTCATCTTATAAAGGTTCCTTTACTTGATGGAAGATATAAATATAGTCTTCCAGCTGATCAACGTTTTAATCCATTACAAAAGTTAAGAAGAAATTTAATGGAAGCCTTCGTAAGTATCGAGTCTGCTGGACATCTTCTCGTTATGAAGACTTTACCAGGTAATGCTATGTCAATTGCAGTTCTTATAGACCATTTGGATTGGGAAGAAATACTTGGTACCGTTAGTGGAGATGATACATGTTTAATCATTTGTAGAACTCCTGAGAAGGCCCAAAGCACTTCAGAGCGTTTTCTTGAAATGCTTTAACTGCCTCTAGCGAATGTTCAGATTTTTGATAATGAGGTGATTTAGGTTGTTAGCTGAACTATCCATTCGAAATTTTGCTATTATTGAAACGCTATCCATCTCATTTGAACACGGATTAACAGTATTAAGTGGAGAAACGGGAGCGGGGAAATCGATAATCATCGATGCTATTCACTTACTAGTTGGCGGTAGGGGCTCATCTGAGTTCGTTCGGCATGGGGAAGAAAAAGCAGAAATAGAAGGACTGTTTCAAATTGAAGATGTAAACCATCCGATTTTTGTAAAGGCAAGTGAATTCGGAATTGAAATTGAGGATGGAATGGTCGTTCTAAAAAGAGACATTTCTAAATTAGGTAAAAGTGTTTGTCGGATAAATGGAAAGCTGGTTCCGATCTCAGTACTAAGAGAAATTGGCAGTACGCTCGTTGATATCCATGGACAGCATGAACATCAAGAGTTAATGAACGAATCTTTTCATATTTCTCTTCTCGACCAATTTGGTGGCGATAAAATTTCAGCTGCTCTATTTGAATATGAGCAAGTTTATCATACATATGAACAAAAGCTTAAACAATTAAAAAACTTAAGTGAAAATGACCAAAAGATGGCTCATCGATTGGACTTAATTCAATTTCAATTAGAGGAAATACAGTCTGCCGGGTTAAAATTAAATGAAGACGAAGAATTATTTGAAGAGAAAAGAAAGTTAAGTAATTTCGAGCGGATGTATGATTTATTACAATCTGCATATAAAGGTTTACAAACTGAGCAGACAGGACTAGATTGGATTGGCTTAGTTATGGGTCATATTCAAGAAGCGGCAGAACTTGATTCCTCACATAAAGAATTAGCAGAAGCTGTTTCAAATTGTTTTTATCAGCTTGAAGATGCATCGAGGTACTTAAGGAATCAACTTGATTTTCTTGAATATGATCCATCAAGATTATCGGAGATTGAAGATAGACTTAATGAAATTCAGCAATTAAAACGAAAATATGGAAAGACCATTATTGAAATTCTTGAATATGCATCGAAAATTGAAGAGGAAATTGAAACACTACAAAATAAGGAAACACATATAGAAAAGCTGAAGAACGAGGTTTTATCTCTGCGCAAGGATTTATTAATTGAAGCGGAAAATGTAAGTAAATTACGGGAAAAAGTAGCGGGAAAGTTAACTAAATTAATTCTTAATGAATTAAAAGAACTTTATATGGAAAAGACTGTATTTAAGGTTCATTTTGTATCAGACCCTGAGAATTTCATGAAAAATGGTATCGATCGGGTAGAATTTTATATTTCCACAAATCCAGGTGAACCATTAAAGCCACTTTCCAAAATTGCATCAGGTGGTGAGCTGTCGAGAATTATGCTCGCTTTAAAAAGTATTTTTTCTAAACATCAAGGCGTTACATCGATTATTTTTGATGAGGTTGATACCGGTGTTAGTGGTAGGGTTGCGCAAGCGATCGCTGAGAAGATTCATCAAGTTTCTGTTAATTCTCAAGTGCTCTGTATTTCTCACTTGCCACAAGTAGCTGCTATGGCAGATACCCATTTATATATATCAAAAAACATAATGGATGGTCGCACGAGAACAGCTGTTAAGGCTTTGAATGAATCAGAAAAAGTTAAGGAAATTGGTCGGATGATATCCGGTGTTGAAATTACAGATTTAACAAAGGAGCATGCGAAAGAACTCTTGCAGCTAGCAAAGCAAATAAAGATACATTGAAAAGCTATCCAAGCGAGGGTAGCTTTTTTATTATATAGAGGTTATAAATGCTTGACTTGCAGGCAAAATTATTACTGTAGCCATTCGACGTAAATGGATTAGAAGCGAGGAGAGTGAAGAATTTTGACATTAGAACTGTTAAGAAAAATAATTGGTGGAATTCTCCTTGTTTCATTAATTGCAATCGGGTTTTCAAAACCTGTTCAACAATATTTGAACGTACCGAAAGAAGTGAATCTGTTTGAAGGACAGCAATTAGCCTTCGCAAAAGCAAAAACAGTATCGGCGAATTTAGCTACAGATAACTCAAGTATTTCACTTAACCAAGATAAACATTCAGTTTCTCTTCAAGCTAAACAACAAGGAGAAAGTGAATTAATATTCGAATATGCAGGCTTTCCAATTAAAAAAGTAGATGTAAATGTATTAAAGGATTTTAAAATAGTACCGGGTGGTCAATCAATCGGAGTGAAGCTGAATACTGTTGGTGTTTTGGTTGTGGGACATCATCAAGTAAATACAGTAGAAGGAAAATTATCTCCTGGCGAAACAGCCGGAATTAAAATC
Organism: Bacillota bacterium; assembly: GCA_023387295.1. Lineage (GTDB taxonomy): Bacteria > Bacillota > Bacilli > Bacillales > Cytobacillaceae > Cytobacillus. The sequence continues at coordinate 6,782 of JAEWIG010000410.1, forward strand.
GGCGATATGATTACTGAAATAAATGGAAAAGAAATAAAGAAAATGTCAGATGTAGCTCCTTTTGTTCAGAATGCAGGGAAATCGGGAACGCCCCTGACGATTGTTGTTAATCGAGAGAATGAACGTATTTCAACAGAATTAACCCCCCTGAAAGAAAAGGGAGATGGTTCGTATAAGCTTGGATTATATATTAGAGATTCTGCTGCTGGAATCGGGACGATGACCTTTTATCATCCAGAATCCAGAAAATACGGGGCATTAGGGCATGTTATTTCTGATATGGATACAAAAAAACCAATTGTCGTTGAAAACGGGCAAATTGTTCGTTCAACCGTTACCTCTATTGAAAAAGGAAGTAACGGTAATCCAGGTGAAAAATTGGCAAGGTTTTCTCCAGATAAAGAGG
>JAEWIG010000012.1 GCA_023387295.1 Bacillota bacterium
CTGCAAAGAAATTAATCAAATGAAGTGCGATAAAAAGATGAAATTTATTAAGATAAACTCCAGAGCAAGTGATTGCTTAGTATTTTAAGATTATGAAGAATTAGTAGAAGTTTCAAAATTAAATACGATTAAAAACGGACCTAAAAAATATATTTTTGGTCCGTTTTTATTGTACTTCCTTTGCGAAATCGGTTTCAGCTAGAGTTACTGCCACAACGTAATCGGACATCAAATGGAAAGTTAACTTGACGTGAAAATGATTATATGATATTCTATTAATGGAAAGCAAACTTTCCGTATTGAAAAAAGAGGTGATATTTTGAAAAACAGGCTGGAGGAAATAAGGAAGCAGCATGGCATTAAGCAGGAAGACCTTGCTACAGCTTTAGAGGTTTCAAGACAAACAATTGGATCACTTGAAAATGGGAGATACAACCCATCCATTATTTTAGCGTTTAAAATCGCACGTTTTTTTAACATGTCAATTGAAGAAATATTTATTTATGAGGAGGAAAAGCAATGAAACGAAGTAAGTCTTTCTATATTGTGATGCTAATCATTGGTGTCTGCTGTGTTGTGGTAAGTCTTTTTCTTAATAAGGAAGAAGTAAAATCCATAGCAGGTGTTTTAATCGGTATCGGTACGGGAACTATAGGGCTTTGTATATCAGGTCTATGGATGAATCATATAGAACGTAAAAATCCTGAACTTGAAAAGCAAGCTCAAATTGATTATAACGATGAACGTAACACAGCTATTCGTAACCGAGCAAAGGCTAAAGCCGGAGACATTACACAGTGGTTGATTATGGGAATCGCCTACATTACAATACTAATTTCAGCACCCCTATGGGTCACTTTGGTTATAGTGATTGTATTCCTGATTTACAATATTTTAGGTCTTTATTTGATGAATAAATATCAAAAGGAAATGTGATAATTTACTCTATTGGCCATAAGGGGGCGGATCAATGCTAAACTTTTTTCGTGAAAAACTAAGTAGTGATAGTTTAAAGCAACGAGTTCTTTTTTCTATTCTATTGTTTCTAGTGTTATTTTTTGGGGTAGTTGTTGCTAGTTATTATTTTCTACCGGAGGGACTTTTAAAGAGCAAAAATCCTTTGCAAAATTGGGAAACTTCCAACAATACATTTATTCTTACACTACAGATTTTCTCATACAATATGCTTTCTGTGTTGGTTATTTTGCTAGGGAGTCTTTTTGCTCAAAAGAAGGAAACACAAGCAAACTATCTTTCTATTGGATACCTGCCTCTTTTTACACAGATTTGCATCAACGCAGTTGTCCTTGGAACATGGTCCTTTTCAATGGCAGGAGTAGCTGTTCCGCTTCATGAAAGGATTTTTCGTACCTTTGACTTAGCACACAGAGCCGGTATTTGGGAAATGATAGGGCAGTTACTCATTACCTGTTCTGTGGCGCACATATCTATTATATTGACAAACGGTAAACAAACCGTAACACGGAAATTCAAGAATATTCACTTAATGAGAGCAGAAAAGATTGTACTGATGACAGGATTTATCCTGATGTTTTTTGGAGCTATTATTGAAAGCATAGCTATTAATAGCATCTGATAGGAGAATATGCCCTCTCGCTGGATTTGAAGAATAGGGATATCTTGTAGAATTCTTTAGAAAAGATATGGAATGAGTGGGTATTGCTTAATCTGGGGCTTCATGGAGCTTCATGGATAAAATAGAAAAAACACTCGGTATTGGTTTATTAAATACAATTAATAAATCAATACCGAGGCTTATGCTATGTTAAGTACATCAATATTTTTAGTTTGTCATTTTATCAAATCGAACAGCGATACCAGTTTTTCCGGGTAAATCAATTCTAGATCTGCCGGAATATACACCTTCAAGCTTTGTGCTTGTCATATCCCAGGTATCAATAATTGTTACTTCAAATTTATGTTCTTGTGGAAGATTGAAATTCCTGAATTTTGGACGCATAAATCCAAAATAGCAGAACATATGATCAGCAACTACTCTTGATATAGTGCCAAAAGGCGATTCTATCTCTGAGCTTTCAATATTGCCTGATACTCCCCAGCATATATCCCAGTCCATACTACGAGGGACAGGAGTTACCGGACCAAAATCCGCTAAGAAATCGTGCAAAAATCCAATTCTTGCGGGGCTAGAACCGATAAGTTCTCCACCTTTTGCCCACCAAATAACTTCATCTTCTTTTAAATATGTTTCACCATGTGTACAGTAGCCACCACGAACCGCAGTTTCCCAAAATCTTCTTGTCAGTTCTTCACCTGTGATATTTCCCCATCCTTGATCAATATCCCCTTCATAAGCGATTTCATCGATCATAAATGGTTTTTGGAATTTGTCACGATAAATAGGAGTCTGATCAACATGAGTGAATAGATTTGTTCTTTGCCAGGATACATGTGTAATCCAAGGCTTTGAATAATCGTATTCTGACATGCAATTGTGAATGGAGCGAAGATGATCTGTAGGATCATTTGTCATAACGGTTTTTACCCAGCCTTCCCAGTCTTCAATCGT
>JAEWIG010000155.1 GCA_023387295.1 Bacillota bacterium
CTGAAGTTCATGAAGAATGTAAGACAGCGGTTTTGAAGGTGGCTAGACTGTTAGATTTAATGGGGCATCATGTTGAAGAAGTCGAGCCATCCGTAAATGGATATAAATTAGCGAAAAGTTATTTAACGATGTATTTCGGCGAAACAGCAGCAACTCTTGCTTCTCTGGAAAAGATATTAGGAAGGAAGGCGAGAATGAATGATGTCGAACCAACAACATGGCTTTTAGGCTTACTTGGCAAAGCAACATCAGCAGAAGAGTTTGTCCTTAGTATTAAGGAATGGGATATAGCTGCTTATCAGATGGAAACTTTTCATGAAACGTACGATTTCTATATTACGCCAACAACAGCATTTCCTCCAGCCAAAATCGGTGAGCTTCGATCAACTTCAGTGGAAAAGCTGTTAATTAATATTGTTGGGAAGTTAGGAACCGGAGTATTACTTAAAAAGGCTGGAATAGTTGATCAGATAGCGGAGAAAAACTTAATGAGAACGCCTTTTACACAGCTAGCAAATTTAACTGGTCAGCCAGCAATGTCGATTCCAATTCACATAACTACAGAAGGGTTACCAGTTGGGGTCCAAATAATGGCCGCAAAGGGAAAAGAGGATTTATTATTGCAATTGGCTGGAATGTTAGAACAGACAGAAGAATGGATGGATGTCCGGTCAAATCCGTTATTTACGAAGTAAAACATGATAAAAACAACAATATGAGAAAAATTGCTGTTCATGTTAGAGTATAGGAGGACAGAGACTTCATTCAAGTCAATGAAATCTCTGTCTCATTATTCCATATGAATGTGAAGTCTTTCTAACACCTGTTCAATTGGAATGGCTATACCTATCTGATCTTTTGTGGAAATGGCATAAACGACACCAATGACCTCTCCGGCTAAATTGATGACAGGGCTACCACTATTGCCTTTATAAATGGGTGCAGATATTTTAAGAATGCCTGTCTCTGAGGAACCTTCTAGAACTTCACCCTCATTAGCAATTTGATTATGAAAAAGTGGATTTCCAATAACAAAGATTTGTTCCTTCACTTCCCAACTTTTTGCTTTAGCTAAAGAAAGATACGGTAAATTCTCTCCTTCGACCTCTAGCAATGCTAGATCCAAACTCGAATCTTCATAGATAATCGTTCCATTAAAAATTTCGCCATTTGGAAAGCTTACGGTAATGGGATACATTTGATCGACAACGTGTTTATTCGTAATAATAAATCCATCTTTAGAAATATTAAAGCCTGTCCCTTTTGTATGTTGATCTTGAATTGTCACAACGGCTTCTTTATATGTTTGAATTTCCTCGTGTTGGGAAAGCTCCGCTGATTTTTGTAAAAATTTTATCGAAGAAAGATTAAATATTTGTGGCCAAATTTGAAGCATACTTACTAATAATGCCAAGGATAGCCCAATCGCGATGATTTTTCTAGTAATTGCTCTTCGTTTCTTTTGCCGTTCTTCAAGAAATTTATCTTCCTCTTCATTCGGTAAAAAATCTTCCAATGAAGGTTCATCAAAATAATTTTCATTTTCCTTTTTCTCATCCTCAACCATATGAAAAAGCACCTCAATCTGCTTATAGAAAGTGAATGAATCTAAACATACTATACTATTGTCTTGAACTATGTACCAGTTTGATAGCAGGAAATACGCTTACAATAGAGAATTTGTAGGTTAATGAAATATTTGTTTAAGGAGAAAAAAATGGATAAATTAGCATTATTGACAGTTACTCATGATCCAAGCGGGAGCTATCTTCCGCTTTTTTATGAGCTCCAAAAGGAGCTAGAGAATCTTTATACCGATCTGTTTATTACAGTTAGTGACCAATCTTCAATGGAATTGATTAAAGAGCTAGAAAAAAGTAAGTTTAATGTGAAGGTTATTCAAAAGAACGGAGCGGCTAATGCTCGAAGAGAAGTATTGCAGTTTGGGCTCACTGGTCAAAGTGATTATTATCATTATTGTGATTTTGACCGATTGTTGACTTGGGCGGAAAATCATTTACATGAATTAAAAAATCTTGTTTTAGAAATTCCACATCACGACTATCTCATTTTAGGACGAACAGAAAGAGCGATGAAAACCCATCCTATTGATTGGATTGAAACAGAAAAGATAACCAATAGAATTTGTTCACTAGAATTAGGAAAAGATGTAGATATTACATCAGGTTCTTGTTCCTTTTCTAGAAAATGTGCAGAATACATAAGCCAATATTCGATAGAACGAATGACGGATGCTGAGTGGCCAATGATCGCACTTAGAATAGCAAACTATAATGTAGATTATACCTCTGTTGAAGGCTTAGAATATCATGAAGAAACAAACGGAATTCATAGAAATATCAGTGATTCTGAAAAATGGTTTAGTCGTTTGCAACTAAGTTTAATCATAAGTGAAACGGCAATGAAAGTCGGAAAATAGCTCTAATGAAGAACATCACTATTCGGTGATGTTTTTTTGATCTTAATATTTGTTTTAATACTATGATATTATTGATGTTAGTTTGAAAATCATCATAGGAGTTGAAGCTTCAATGAATAAAAAAGATATTGCTAATATTCGAAAACAATTTAAATTAAATAATGATTTATTGAAACTAACAGATATTTTTAATGTGTATATACGAAAAGAAAGCAGCGACATTTTTCATCAGGAATGTCAGCCGTTTCCTCTATTAGACGATGAACAAAAAGAATTATTCATCACTAACTTCAAAAAGGTGCTAACTGGTCAACTAGATGTGAAGTTATTTGAAGTGAAATTTAAGAGAGAAGCAGAGAATAATAGTCAACTCATTCTTCATAAAGGATTGCAGGCAAGTGATGTAGAAGAATGGATGGAGCAAATGCTTCTAATCGTGGAGAAAATGTTTAAAGACGTTCAATATGAGATGGATATCGTCGTAACATTTATTCGAGGAACGTACTTTAAGCCGACGAAACGAAATAACGAAGAAGCAGAAGAAAGTGAT
>JAEWIG010000157.1 GCA_023387295.1 Bacillota bacterium
AAAACGTATTTATACTCCTATTATTAAAGGTAGAATTCATTCAAGTGATGTATTTTATCATGAGAGTCATGTGCCAAATCATGAAGATTTCTATAGAGAGCATGGATGTCTTGCTGCAGAAATGGAAAGTTATGCGTTATTCCATAATGCAAAGGTGCTGGGCAAACAATCGGCTTGCCTATTAACGATTTCAGATTCATTAGTAACACATGAGGAAATCAGTCCAGAGGCTAGACAAACATCGTTTAATAAAATGATGGAGATTGCATTAGAATCTTGTTTGTAAGATAAAATAGAAGGTTTGCTTAAATACATGTAATGAAATGCTCCCCTTTAGGTAGACAGATGAAAAAATAAAATCTGTTTATTTAATGGGGAGTATTTTTTATTGATTCTTAAAAGGAACAGTCCTGTATTCCATAGATTTATTTAAAATTACCATGATACAATATCATTAAAGTAGGATGACTACAGATTAATAGAGATTTGATGTCCTCCTTTTTATTTTAGAGTGGGAGATGGTTAAAAGTGATGAATCACGAAATCGACTATAAGTTGCATGGGGATGATATGCAATTTGTAGAAGTAGAATTAGACCCAAACGAAACCGTAATAGCAGAAGCTGGAAGTCTTATGATGATGGATGCCGATATCAAAATGGAAACGGTATTTGGTGATAGCTCATCTTCTAATGGTGGAGTAATTGGGAAATTACTTGGAGCGGGTAAAAGAGTTATAACAGGTGAAAGCCTATTTATGACTACTTTCACGAATGTAGGGACCGGTAAGAAACATGTGTCATTTGCTTCTCCATATCCAGGGAAGATCGTTCCGATGAATTTAAAAGAATTAGGCGGAAAATTAATATGTCAAAAAGATTCGTTTTTAGCTGCAGCTAAAGGAGTTTCTATTGGCATTGAGTTCCAAAAGAAGATAGGAGTAGGCTTTTTCGGAGGCGAAGGTTTCATTATGCAGAAACTCGAAGGTGACGGAATGGCATTTATTCATGCTGGGGGAACTATTCATAAAGTCGATTTAGCACCTGGAGAGAAATTGTTGGTTGATTCAGGATGCCTTGTTGCTATGACAAGTGGCGTACATTACAATATCGAAATGGTGAAAGGTGTCAAAACAGCCTTATTCGGTGGCGAGGGTTTATTTTTTGCTTCTCTTCAAGGTCCTGGGACCGTTTGGGTTCAATCTTTACCTTTTAGTCGTTTAGCAAGTAAGGTATTTGCTGCAGCTCCACAAAGAGGTGGTTCCGTTGATGAAGGTGGAATCGGAAGAGTGTTTGATCTATTTAGCGATAAATAGGCAAATGGATCATTGATACTTTTATAGTACCTGAAGGAGCTAGTTTAGTGATGATAGAAATTAATACTGATGACTTTAGGAAGGCTGTCTGATGACAGTCTTTTTTCTGTTCAATATAATAAAGTTTGTTCAAAAACACCCTTACTAAATATAGGATTTTATTTCTTGGAATGATATAATTTTCCATATAGCGTTCATATAAGATAAATAAAAGATAAAAATACTGGAGGAAAAATATATGCCATATATACTGAAAGAAAATTTCAAAATGTTCACACTAAACTCGAATCGTGCGCTTGCTGAAGAAATGGCTCAGTTTCTTGGTTGCGGGCTTGGGAAATGTTTTAGTAGACAATTCAGTGATGGAGAAATCCAAATTCAAATTGAAGAGAGTGTAAGAGGGAGTGAAGTATTTTTAGTTCAGTCGGCTTCAGATCCTACCAATGAACATATTATGGAGCTTCTTATTATGATTGATGCCCTAAAAAGAGCCTCTGCAAAAATGATCAATGTAGTGATGCCTTACTTTAGCTATGCACGACAAGACCGAAAAGCTCGCTCTCGGGAGCCAATTACAGCTAGACTCATTGCAAACCTTTTAGAAAGGGCTGGAGCAACAAGGGTTTTGACGCTTGATTTACACGCTCCACAAACACAAGGTTTTTTTGACATACCTGTCGATCATTTAACGGGAATTCCCATTCTTGCAGATTATTTTCAGACAAAAGCATTACCTAATGTTGTCGTTGTTGCCCCACATAACGGAGGAGTTGTTAGAGCTAGAAAAATGGCGAATTTTCTCAATGTACCACTAGCCTTAATTGATCGCCGCCGCGCGGAGCATAATGAAACAGAAATTATGCACATCATTGGAAATATTGCAGGGAAAAACGCTATTATTGTCGATGATTTGATTGATACAGCTGGAACGATTACAACAGGTGCACATGCATTAATAGAAAATGGGGCAAATGCGGTATACGCCTGCTGTACGCATGCGGTTTTATCTGGTCAAGCTATTGAGCGTATCGAGTCTTCACCGATTAAAGAATTAGTTATAACGAATACAATTATGCTGCCTGAGAATAAACGTTTAGATAAAATGACCACTCTATCTGTTGCTCAGTTACTTGTCGAAGCGATTGAGCGAATTCACAATGAAAAAGCTGTGAGTCCGTTATTTGAGTAACAAACATACCGTTGTAAACACAGGAACCAATCTCCCGATGATGGAAAAGGAAGATATGGTTCTTTTTATTTTGCATAAAAAAACACCGCTCCAGTATTTCCGTACTTAAAGCTAGTGTTATTTAAAAGGAAAAAAGGCAGAATTAATTCATCTTTTCTCATTTCCAATTATATCAACATCCGTAAATTGATAGTTAATGACTTTTAACCATTCCTGGAAACGCTTATTAATCTGATATCTAGAGTTAGTTGTCTTAAATACCAATCGTTGCTACTGGAGTTCATTTCCTGAATAGGAGCGGGTGAGTTAAATTTATTCATTGTTCGTGTTTAGAGTCAGTTACCAAGTGTTAGCCTATGTGGGTAATTCGCACTTAGTAGGAATAAAAGCGAAACATATACTTAAGTATGTATTTATTGTTCGGTATTTTTCCGAATGAATCACTATGACCTTTCAGATAATTAAAGTTAAATCACTATGTATGTTGATTTCGTGGACTTAAATGGTAAAGAATTGGCAACTGAAAGTGTATTGGGAGGATATTTATTTTTTTGATATCACATTCCTTAATTGCAGTCCATATTTTTTTGCTTATTTTATATTAAAATTTTATACTATTTGAGGAAAAACAAGAAAATAAGACTATTTTTTTATTATTTTTTCCATCTTATAATGTTCTTTGGCCTCTTCTTTTCACTTAAGGTCTGATTTGGCTGATAAATAGGCAAACCTATGGAAACATAGGGACGCAAAACTATAGGGACTAATGTTGAAAAACTACTGTCAGCCAGTTGCCAAAGAGTGTATGATACTTTTTGTTTAAAGATTGAATGCTTCAATTGAGGTGTTTTTCTTTTTGTACAATCAAGTTGCTCTTATGGAGTGACTTTTTTTGTGGAATTTATTAGGCCAAAAGATATTTTAGGGGGAAAAAGGATGAAGAAAATACTCGTGGTTGCTACATCCGCAGCTATGATGCTTAGCTCTGTTGGTCAACCAAGCTATGCAATGGCTAGTGAACTGCAAAAAGTAATGGTAGAGAAAGAAGTAGCAGATAGTACGGAAATAATATCGCCTAAAGCTGTGGTGTCACAATTTTCTTTATACGGGGAAGACGTATTAGATAGCTACAATAAAGTTTTTAAGGTGGATAATACGAATATCACCATATCCAGTAACACGGGGCATAATTTAACATCTGTGCTTTCTAACGCAATAGATGGAAACATGAGTACCCATTGGGAATCAGGTAAACCGAATAGTGCAACTGTAACCAACGAAGTTGTATTTCAATTAGACAAAGCAACAGAACTCGATCGAATTGTGTATGCAGCTCGGAAGGATGGGGCCTCCACAGGAAAAGGATTTGCACAGGAATTTAAAATTTATGGTTCCACTACAGATGATGGAGATGATTTTTCTTTAGTAGCGACAGGAGAATATTCAGGTTCTACATCAGATGTAATTGAGATTAAGTTTGCACCGACTACTTTTAATCGGATTAAATTTGTATATAAAAAAGTAAACAAAGACTGGGCAAGTGCAGCGGAGTTTTCTTTTTACAAACCAGATGATGTAGCAGCTAAAATGGAAAACTTATTTACTGATGAAAAGCAAAATCAAGTATCAGAAGATTTTAATACACCAGAAAAAATTAAAGCGTTAGAGGAAATGGCTAAAGCACATCCTTTATATGATCAATATAAAGAAGATCTTGAGAATGCTAGAATACTAGTTAATTCAAAGGAAATAGTACCTACAGCAGCTGCGACGAAATCATTTGATCATTACTCAAATGAAGAATATTCTAAGTTATTTAGAATGAGTAATGATAACATTAAGAGCTTCAAAAACAATGGAAAGTACTGGGCTAGTCAAGTGTTGAAATATGCATTTGATGGTGATGTAAATACATATTGGGAAACTAATACAAGCAATACAGC
>JAEWIG010000186.1 GCA_023387295.1 Bacillota bacterium
CCACCAAACAGCTCCCATTTCACATCCTGATTGCTGCCGATTATTTTCTTCAGAATTTCCTGCTCCCTGGGATCAAGAAAGTCCGTAAGCTTCAAAGCATATGTATTTTCTACTGTTTCTTTCCAATTCAAAACCTGATCGATAAATTCCTTTTCTTCAGGGCGAAAATGCTGATACACTGACATAATTGAAACCCCGCATTCCAAAAGCAAAAAGGGCTATATAAAGCCCATTTTCCAAGAAAACTAGCTAATCCAAATGAATAATTGAGTTAAACCACTTACTGCAAATCTCAATACTAAAATGGCAACAATTGGTGAAATATCAATCATTCCTAGTGGAGGGATAATTTTTCTAAATGGCTCTAAATATGGTTCACATATTCTCGCGAAAAATTGTCCTATTGTAGACTCCCTTGCATTTGGAAACCATGACATTAAAATGTAAATAATCAATGCCCATGAGTAGAGTTCAACTAATCTTACAAGTACGACATATAAAACTTCCATTAAATATTACCACCTCGTATTTTCAAATTCATGTTCTTGCATAATTTGTGAAATATTACCTGAAACCTCGATGTTTTCAGGTGTGCATAGGAAAATATCTGTGCCAATCTTTTGGATATCTCCTCCGATTGCATAAACCGTTCCACTTAAAAAGTCGACAATTCTCTTAGCCTGATCTTTCTCAATTCTTTGTAAGTTAACAACGACAGCCCGTCTATTTTTCAAGTGGTCAGCAATATCTTGAGCCTCCGCATATACACGTGGCTCTACTAATACCATTTTTGAAGACTTTTGAACACTTTGTAGACTGACAACATTATTCTTTTGAGGTGCTTGCTTTTGTGTCTGTCTAGAAGGTTCTACTTCTTCTTCGATAATTTCCTCTTCTTCCTCATAGTCATATTCATCATCTAGGAAGAAAAATGTTTTAAATTTATTTTTAATACTCATTTTATTACAACCTCCTATTCGGATTCGCCTACTAATGCCGTTCCAATCCGCACCATTGTTGCACCTTCTTCAATGGCAATTTCATAGTCGTTTGACATCCCCATTGACAGTTCAGTACATGGAGCATATTCAAGGTTCATGGCTTGAATGTCCAACTGCAACTTTTTTAGCTTTTGAAAACAGGAGCGTAATACTTGCTCATCTGATGTAAATGGCGCCATCGTCATTAATCCACAAATTTCAATATTTTGATATTCCTTAAGCTCAGAAACAAAATCATGAACTTCTTCTGGCTGAAGGCCTTGCTTGGATTCCTCACCAGAAACATTTACTTGAATAAAGCATTTCATTTTTTTATCTGCACGCTTATTTATTTCCTTAGCAAGTGAGATTCGATCTAATGAATGAATATAATCTACTTTATCAATAATATTTTTTACTTTTCTTGTTTGTAACGAACCAATATAATGCCATTTCGGCTTGTCCTTAAGCACTTCCCATTTAGCTAGCAATCCCTCATCACGGTTTTCACCTAAATGAACAACACCAGCATCAAGTGCTTCCGCTGCACGTTCAGTCGAAACATATTTCGTTACTGCAATGACCTTTATCTCATTATTATTACGATTCGACCTTTCACAAGCCTTCTGAATACGCTCATGGATGACTTTTTAATTATCTTCTACCTTCATTTAGACTTGCAAATCCTCCTTCCAGCCGATAAAACTCATCATTCTTCCTGTTTTACCATTATCTCTTCTATGTGAGAAAAAATGATCGTCATGGCAGCTGGTACAAAAATTTGTTACTTTTATGTTTTTTTCGTTTATTCCTGCTTTTAAAAGGAGCACTCTATTTAGTTGTTTTAAATCAAGTTCGAATTGGTGATCCTCTATTTGATTATATGGTTTATTTTCATTCTCTTCTAGTAGTTTTTCAACTAAAACAATAACACGTTTATCAACAACATAACAATTTTTACAAATGGAAGGACCAATCATTACTTGAATCCCTTTTTTATCAATATTTTCAGCTTCAAACAATCGGATCATTTCTGTAGCAATCCCGCCTACAGTGCCTTTCCAACCAGCATGTGCTATCCCTATCGCCTCCGATTCTTCATGAAGAAAGTAAAGCGGGACACAGTCAGCATAGCATAATGTTAACAAAACACCCTTATCTCGAGTAAAAAAACCATCAGTGCTTTTAAATGAATTTTGATAAACAAGAGAGCCTCTACCAACATCTTTTGTAGTTATTTTTTTAATATGGATATCATGTGTTTGTTCAGCTCCAACCCATTTACTAAGGGGAAAACCAATAAGTTCAGCTATTCGTTTTCGATTGCTTTGAACAGCATCTAACGAATCATTCACATGTAATCCAAGATTCATCGTCGAATATTCTTCTTTACTAAATCCACCATTTTTACTCGTAAATCCAGCAATTAATTCAGGATTTTTTCTAGACCATTCATCAATGGTAAAGAATTCATTTTTCTTCAAAATAAATGGTTCCACTGATAAAATCCTCATTTCTTCCGTAGAACTTCTACTTTTCTACATTATTCTTTAGTTTACCATAATAAACTGGCCCTTTACAGCTAAAAGAATGAGATTTACTCATCTTCCTCGACATCATTCATCACCTTTGTATCTTGGTGACGAACTAAGACAACATCTTCGCCAATTTTCAAAATATTATTCCAAGGAATAACAATATCTTCTTCCCGACCAAAAAAACCAAGCACCTTTCCTGTGCCACCAATAATTACAGCATTTATTTTTCCTGTCTGGACGTTAATATCAATATCTCCAATATTTCCAAGCTTTTTCCCATTTGCTACATTAACAACATCTTTCATTTGGAAATCAGATATTTTAATCACCTAATCCACCCCACTTGAATCTTCTTACTTAAATATATGATTCATTAGGAAAAATTATCGTACTCTATAAAAACAAAGCTACTTTTTAATTAAAAAATGAAAAGCTACCATAAAGGTAGCTTTAGCTTTGAATATTCTTATTCATTTGTTTAATGGCCGCTTTTTCGAGCCGTGAAACCTGAGCTTGTGATATCCCGATTTCTTCAGCAACCTCCATTTGTGTTTTCCCTTGAAAAAACCGTTTTCTCAAAATTAATTTTTCACGCTCATTTAATCTCCTCATACCTTCCTTTAACGCAATTTCATCAATCCATAATATATCTTTATTTTTTTCATCACTTAATTGATCCATCACATAAATTGGATCCCCGCCATCATTATAGATAGGTTCAAATAACGAAACAGGGTCTTGAATAGCGTCTAGAGCAAAGACAATTTCTTCATGCGGGACATCTAATTCTTTCGCTATCTCTACTGCAGTTGGTTCCCTCGAGGTTTTACTCATTAACTTTTCTCGGACTTGCAAAGCTTTATAGGCGATGTCACGTAATGAACGGGACACTCTTATTGGATTATTATCTCGCAGATATCTCCTAATTTCACCAATAATCATCGGAACAGCATAGGTAGAAAACTTTACGTTCTGACCTAAATCAAAATTATCAATTGATTTCATTAGTCCGATACAGCCGACCTGGAATAGGTCATCAACAAATTCACCTCTGTTATTAAATCGCTGAATGACACTTAATACAAGGCGCAAATTGCCATTCACGAGTTTTTCACGAGCTGAAATATCCCCGCTTTGCATTTGTCTAAAAAGCACTCTCATTTCTTCGTTTTTTAACACTGGAAGCTTTGATGTATCAACACCACAAATTTCCACTTTGTTTCGAGTCAAATCTTTTCCCTCCTCACAGGAGCTGCTGTACAAGAAACAGTATTTCCTTGAGGAGGAAAAATATGCACGAGCATAATTTATCTCACACCATTTTATTAAATTCTTTTTTTAACCTTTTAATAATCCTTTTTTCTAAACGTGAAATATATGATTGTGAAATTCCAAGCATATCCGCTACATCTTTTTGCGTTTTTTCTTCTCCTGTACCAAGACCAAATCGAAGCTCCATTATTTGCTTCTCCCTATCAGAAAGCTGGTGAAGTGCTTTAGATAGTAACTTTCGGTCGACATTTGCTTCCAAATCTCGCGTAATAATATCTTCTTCTGTACCAAGAACATCAGAAAGAAGCAGCTCATTTCCATCCCAATCAATATTTAACGGCTCATCAAATGAAACTTCGGAACGAATTTTATTATTCCTTCTTAAGTACATTAAGATTTCATTTTCAATACAACGAGAAGCGTATGTAGCAAGCTTTATTTTCTTTTCTGGATTAAAAGTATTGACAGCTTTAATAAGCCCAATTGTTCCAATGCTAATTAAATCTTCAATATTTATTCCTGTATTTTCAAATTTCCTAGCAATATAGACAACTAACCTTAAATTTCTTTCAATTAATATTGATCTTGCGGCTTTATCTCCATTTGGGAGCTTTTCTAACAAGACTTCCTCTTCTTCTTTACTTAAAGGAGGAGGCAACGCTTCGCTTCCACCAATATAATATATTTCATCCGTTTTAATGCCAAGTTTAATTAATAATTTTGACCAATAGTATGATAAGCGAAGTTTCAAGCGATTCATGAAACATCCTCCTTCTTCAAAAGTCTGCGGATTAATGCAAATTTGTCTTCAGAGACTTCAATTTAATAAAGTTAAATGGCAACTTCAACTGTTTTAGTACTAGTTAACATTTTGGGATGGACTATGCACTGAAAAGCATCATCACCAGCGAATTGTTGAATAGAAAAAGAAACTAACCCTTTTTCTACATCTATTAATTGTCCATTCTTTTCAAGGATAATTTTATCAGGCTTGACAGCGATAATGAGCTGGTGTTCTTGTCCAACCACTTTATAAGGAATAATCCGTAATCTACTATTCCACTCGGCTGACACTTCCTGATGTCCTGAAATAATCTCTTCTGGATTGGCGGCAATTTTTACTAGAGAATCAGGAAATTCCTTTATTCTTTCCTTAATAGAAATAAGCATAACTGGTGTTTTTGTCATTGGCTCATAAAGCTGATTTCCACTATCTATAAGCCCTTTAAAACGGTATGTGAATCCCGCTACAACAATCATGACATCAATTAAGGAATCATACTGTATTTTCGTCATTTCGATTCCTTCCATGTTTCGTTTAGAAAAATGCCAAGCAATTGGAAATCCGAGAAAAACGAAAATCCAGCTAATTGGATCACCAAAACCTTTTACACTTGAAAGAAAAATGGTTGAAGTCACATTATTATCAAACCGAATAAAGTAATGAACACCGATAAGCGCACCGCCAATTAAAAAAGTCGTTAAATAAAATGTCATTAATCCACTCAAAAAATAACGAAATCTCTTAAATCCGAATGCAGTTAAAACCATTAATATTGAAAAAAATAGTTTCATTAACGGATGTCCTGCATAAATATTAATAGGTACGATCGATAATATAATAATGATTGAACCTATTAAGCCTCCAAGCAAAATTCTAAAAAAATGCACTTTTCGCTTTAAGATAATCGCTGTTAAATAGAGGAGGAGGCTATCAAATAAAAAGTTTAAAGCCCATATAACATCTAAATAAACCTCCAATCCTCTTCCTCCTTGTAATAGAAAAATATCCAATGAATCACAGAAGGTATTTGCAGTTGAAAAAGTTTATTGAATTTCCCCTATTACCATTACTATTAATCTGTTAAAAAAAGTATAGCCTACAACACAAGATGAAGTGTGTCACTTTCTGGAGCAAATATTAAAGAAATTTCCTCTATTCTTTTCGTTTTTTGTCAGTATTTATCTGATTTATTTGTTTGAAAATACTTTGATGTGATCTAGATCACTAATTTCATTTTTAAAATTCACTATAATTATAGTGATAATATACTAAAGGAGTCTTGACACCATGTTAGATCAAACAACTGTTAACACCATAAAAAGTACTGTACCTGTATTGGAGCAGCATGGAGAAAAAATTACAAAAAAATTTTACGAATTAATGTTTAACAATCATCCAGAGCTATTAAATATTTTTAATCACGCGAATCAAGGGCAGGGACGTCAGCAAAAAGCATTAGCAAATGCTGTTTACAATGCCGCTAAGTATATCGACAAGCTTGAAGAAATAATTCCTGTTGTTATCCAAATTGGACATAAACACCGTTCACTTGGCATCAAACCAGAGCATTATCCAATTGTCGGCAAACATCTTTTATTAGCAATAAAAGTAGTACTTGGAGAAGCTGCAACCGATGAAATTATGAAGGCATGGGAAAAGGCATATGGAGTTATTGCGGACGCTTTCATTTCTGTTGAACAGGATTTATATGAGAAGGCAAAGAATCAAAATGGAGGCTGGGAGGATTTTAGAAGCTTTAAGGTTGATAAAATTGTAAAGGAAAGCGATATGATTACATCCTTTTATTTTATACCAGCAGACGGAGGTAATATTTCCCCTTATACTCCTGGACAATATATTAGCTTAAGATTATCAAATATTCCTGGTCAAAAAAATACACATATCCGCCAATACAGCTTATCAGCATCTCCAAACGAACATTACTATCGTATCTCTGTAAAGCGTGAGGATGGCGTAAACGATAATCCTAATGGAGTTGTTTCAACTTACTTACACAACGAGGTAAAAGTAGGAGATATTGTAGAAATTAGTGCACCTGCTGGAGATTTCACTTTAAACGAGCAAATAGATAAATCTATTCTACTCTTAAGTGGCGGCGTCGGAATTACACCTATGCTAAGCATGCTTCATCAATTAGCTGATAGAAACATAGAAACTGTTTTTATCCATGCAGCCATAAATGGAAATGCACATGCGTTTACAAATGAAGTAAAGGATATTGAGGAACGAAATGATTTCATCACAAGCTTTTATTGCTATGAAAAGCCGACAGAGCAAGACAAGGAAAATAAGATCTACCATAAAGAAGGCTATATTACTTCCGAATGGCTAGAGGAAGTTGTAAACGATAAAGAATCGATTGTTTATATGTGCGGTCCTGTTCCATTTATGCAGGCAATGTATCCAGCACTATTAGAAGCAGGCATTAAAAAGGAAAATATTCGTTTTGAATTTTTCGGACCTGCAATGGAAATAAAAGAATCACAAATGGCATAAACAAAGAAGGCATGTCCCATTTTATAGGACATGCCTTCTTTAATTCTTTTAGCGTCTACGATTACGGTTACGTAAGAAAGTAGGAATATCTAATGCTTCCTCTGATTGCTGTGTATTAACATTTCTTACAGGTTCATATGAAGGTTCTTCCCTTTTCTGCTCACGATTATTCGTACCTACCGGAGCAGGTTTAGGTTGTCCAAATGATGGACGCACTGGCTTCAGTTGAGCTACTTCCTCATTGAAACCTGTTGCAATAACAGTAACAACAATTTCATCATTCAAGTTTTCATTAATGACGGAGCCAAAAATCATATTTACATCTTGATCAGATGCTGTTGCTACAATATCTGCTGCTTCTTGAACTTCATAAAGGCTTATGTTTGCCCCACCAGAAATATTCATAAGCACCCCTTGAGCACCGTCAATTGAGGTCTCTAATAATGGAGAGGAAATTGCTTTTTTAGCTGCTTCTGCTGCACGATTTTCACCTGTAGCAACTCCAATTCCCATAAGAGCTGAACCTTTATTAGACATAATTGTTTTCACATCTGCAAAGTCAAGGTTAATGAGTCCAGGTACAGCGATCAACTCTGAGATACCTTGTACACCCTGACGAAGTACATTATCTGCTTCACGGAAAGCTTCAAGCATTGGTGTACTTTTATCAACAATTTCTAATAATCGATCATTTGGGATAACAATTAATGTATCAACAGCTTCTTTCATGGAAGCAATACCACCAGCTGCCTGTGTGGCACGTTTACGTCCTTCAAAAGTAAACGGACGGGTAACAATTCCAACAGTTAACGCACCTAAATCACGAGCAATTTGTGCAATAACTGGTGCTGCACCAGTTCCGGTTCCACCACCCATACCAGCAGTAACAAACACCATGTCTGCACCTCTTAATGCATCTTCAAGCTGTTCTTTACTTTCCTCAGCTGCTTTTTTACCAACTTCAGGGTTAGCACCCGCACCAAGTCCGCGAGTTAGCTTTCCACCAATTTGCATTTTCACTTCTGCCTTAGAAAGATTTAATGCTTGAGCATCAGTATTAACAGCAATAAATTCGACACCTTGTACACCGTGTTCAATCATTCGGTTAACCGCGTTATTTCCACCACCACCAACGCCGATAACTTTTATCGTAGCTAATGAATCTAAATTCGTATCAAATTCCAACATGACAAATCCTCCTAATTCGTCGATATTCCAAAGAATACCATTTTCTCCATTCGCTCTTTCTTGTGGCAAAGAGTGAAGCTATTCAAAAAAGTATCCGAGGAACTTCTTTACTCTTGATGTGATTTTTTCTTCCGGTTGGTTTTCCGGCTTCGTTTTTTGTTGAGTTTGTTTTTGAACTCGTTTTTCCTTCATATCATGTGGCAATGCAGGGGTACCTCCCCCCATTTTCCTGCCTTGTATTTTTGCATTTTTATACGCAAATTTGATTAGCCCTACTGCAGTCGTATATTGCGGTTCGCGAACGCCAATATAATCAGGTATGGCAATTCGAACACTATTTTGAAGAACAACCTCAGCTAATTCAAGAATTCCATCTGTATTTGCAACTCCACCTGTTAGAACATAACCACCAGGTAGATCGTGAACACCTAATCTTTTTATTTCATTTTGGATAAGTTCAAAAATCTCTTCCATTCTAGCTTCGATAATATCGGAAATTTCTAGTTGATTAAATTGCTGATGCTGATCACTGCCAATAATTGGAACACTAAACACTTCTTCTTCTGATGCATGGTCATAAAACGCATAACCATATTTAATTTTTATCTTTTCTGCATCTTCTGTTGATGTACGTAGACCAATAGATAAATCCTTCGTAATGTGGTCTCCCCCTATAGGAAGCACACTTGTCGCTTTTAAAAATCCTTGTTCAAACAAGGCAATCGTTGTTGATCCTCCACCAATGTCTACTAGGGCAACACCAAGATTTTTCTCATCTTTTGATAGAGCAAATGCTCCTGCAGCTAATGGCTGTAAAGTAATGTCTAAAATTTGCAGACCTGCTCGTTCAACACAGCGTAAAGTATTATGTAATATTGTTTTTGACCCTGTAATGATAGTACCTTCCATTTCAAGTCGGACACCTATCATACCTCGGGGATCATTTATTTCATCTAAACCATCAACAATAAATTGCTTTGGAATGACATCGATAATATCTCGTTCTGGTGGAATAGATACAACTTGCGCTGCCTCAATTACTCTAAAAATATCATCATCAGTAATTTCTCTATTTTCACTAGATACAGCAACAACTCCGTGAGATGGATGGAGCATTACATGATTACCAGTGATTCCAACTATTACACTCGTAATTTCCATCCCTATCATTCTTTCAGCCTGGTCAATCGCCTTCCTAATAGAATGAACGGTTTCATCTATGTCAACAATGGCTCCCTTTCTTAAGCCTTCAGACTGCACATTGCCAACACCAATAACGTTTAAAGAGTCATTGACCATTTCTCCAATAATAACCTTTACACTGGATGTACCGATGTCAAGACTTACATATATTTCATTGTTGTTCATTCTTTGGCACCTCCTTTTGCAGTGCAAAACTAATTCTTTAGTTTAGTTTAATTATTTTTATTTAATTAAAATTATTCGTCAAAACTATGCGTTTCCCTTTATAAAAATTAATTTTTTTCGTTTTTTTCTTGTCTAGCTGACCATTTTGTTAAAATAATTCGTCTAATCACTGCAATATTTTGGAATAATCGTACTCCAAATGCAAATACTGCCGCTAAATATAAGTCTACACCAAGATGGACACCTAGAAAAGCTAAACTTGCAGCAAGGAGAATAT
>JAEWIG010000284.1 GCA_023387295.1 Bacillota bacterium
GGGCTCATAACCCGAAGGTCGCAGGTTCAAATCCTGTCCCCGCAATCTGGTCCGGTAGTTCAGTTGGTTAGAATGCCTGCCTGTCACGCAGGAGGTCGCGGGTTCGAGTCCCGTCCGGACCGCCATTATTTTACCAGTAGGTGATACTACTGTTGATATATATTTTTTTTGGCTCAGTAGCTCAGTTGGTAGAGGATTTTAAAAGATTACACTACAGAGCATAAGCAACCTTGAATGGTAAGCTTTTAAAATCTGCAACAAATCACGCAGGGATTTGGCGCACATTTATCACTGCAATTTTAATTTAGATAGCAATACTTAATATGGCTCAGTAGCTCAGTTGGTAGAGCAAAGGACTGAAAATCCTTGTGTCGGCGGTTCGATTCCGTCCTGAGCCACCATTTTTTCTAAATGCCGGCCTAGCTCAATTGGTAGAGCAACTGACTTGTAATCAGTAGGTTGGGGGTTCAAGTCCTCTGGCCGGCACTGTTTTTTAATATTAAATGAATATTTTTTTGGTGGGGTAGCGAAGTGGCTAAACGCGGCGGACTGTAAATCCGCTCCCTTTGGGTTCGGCGGTTCGAATCCGTCCCCCACCACCATTTAGGGGTATAGTTTAAAGGTAGAACTAAGGTCTCCAAAACCTTCAGTGTGGGTTCGATTCCTACTACCCCTGCCATTTATTATGGCGGTTGTGGCGAAGTGGTTAACGCATCGGATTGTGGTTCCGACATTCGTGGGTTCGATTCCCATCAGCCGCCCCATAATTTTTAGTATTACTTCTTTTAAAATCAACTTTTGAATGCCGGAAGTTACTTCAGTGGGCTATAGCCAAGCGGTAAGGCATCGCACTTTGACTGCGACATGCGTTGGTTCGAATCCAGCTAGCCCAGTCATCTTTTTAATGCGGGTGTAGTTTAGTGGTAAAACCTCAGCCTTCCAAGCTGATGATGAGGGTTCGATTCCCTTCACCCGCTCCATAAAAACGAAGTTAGACAACTAAGGGCCTATAGCTCAGCTGGTTAGAGCGCACGCCTGATAAGCGTGAGGTCGATGGTTCGAGTCCATTTAGGCCCATTAATACTATTCCGCAGTAGCTCAGTGGTAGAGCTATCGGCTGTTAACCGATCGGTCGTAGGTTCGAGTCCTACCTGCGGAGCCATACATATGAAGTGATGCGCCTTTAGCTCAGCTGGATAGAGCATGGCACTTCTAATGCCAGGGTCAGAGGTTCGAATCCTCTAAGGCGCGTAAATGACAATGGATAAAAACTCCTGACTTTAAAAGTCGGGAGTTTTTAGTATATCAGCAAAAAAATAGCCTATAGATTCTCCATCAATCGCTTCGCTATCCTCGCAAAATCATCTGGATCAATCCCAGGGGCAAATTCTTCAGGTAGATTTTCTAGATTCGGAATAGGGGCTCCTTTTGGCGTTCCTTCTTTTACAATTAGTTGGTTTCCGCTTTCAGGATTCGTTCCTTTCCAAATTTGCTTAATATCAACGTAATCACCGACATCATTCCATGTGTATAAAATGTTTCCTAAGCCTTGTTTTTCAAATTTTTTGGCATGGTCGAATTTTGTATTTGATAAATTGGGGATGGGAATTAATTTCTTTACATCTACACCTGTGGCGATTTCTAACGCTTTCGCGTAAGCCAACACATGTACTCCACCACGAACTAATAAGTATCCAATCATTTCTCGAGCTGTTTCATGATCGGTCATTTCATATACCCTCATCTTATGTGTGCGTGCGCCCACCTCTAAAAAGAAATTATGAAGTAAGTCTAATACTAAATTTCCACTATTAAACACATTATCCCCAGTCCAAGCGCGTCCCATAGAGTCCCCAGCCAAAGCGGTTTGAGCAGTAGCGATAAAATGATAGGTACTCCGGCTATCTTTTCCCTCCCTTAATGGCGTCACGTCTGGATCACCAGTGTAAAACGTGTTTCCTCGTGATAAAAGATTTATAGTATTCGCAACAAGCTCCACATGACCAAATTCCTCTGCAGTAATACTTGCGACAAGATCATAAAAAGGCTTCAGTTTATCCTTTTGACGAAAATTAAAGGATTGGTACATATAATTATTTAAAGTCGACATTTCGCCAAACTTTCCACCTAACAGCTCTTGAACTGCTGACGCTGCATTTGGATCTCCATGCTCAGGAATCGGCAGGTCAATCAACAGGCGGTTTTCACGCTTAATCATCGAATTTGCCCCCTTAGCTTCTTGGAATAACCCAAACAATTTGTTGGATACGAATAAAAAATGGAGAACCGCCTGATTCCACGACAATATGATCAGGCATTACTGTCTTAAGGTTTCCCGTAACAGTACCCTTTGTTGTTTGAACGACTACCATTACACCAGTAATTCCTTGAAGTGTATGGTATACGTAAGGATCAATATGACTCACAAAAGTAGGTGTTTCTTGATTCATCCTTATGTCACTCCCTTGTTGGAATAAACTTAACCAATTCAATATATGAGTCTTAAATGAAAGATATGTAAAAAGAAGAACGAATCCTTTTAGAGCTAAAGAAGATTCGTTCCCAATTATTAATTTGCTAAAGATGGAGGAAAAAGTTTGACAGAGGCAACATTTCTGCATAAGATAAAATTAAATAATTGTTGCCTTAAGGAAACAATTTAACGGACGTGCAATTTTTAAAGCGGGAGGTAAATAATAATGAACAATTCGAAAGTAATCACTCTTTATGAAGCGGATTTAGGTGACTTAATTAAAATTACAAAGCTTGATATGACAGGCACGATGAGAAGAAGATTGCTAGATTTAGGATTTGTACCTTCTGCTGAGGTTAAAGTTCTACAGAAAAGTCCGCTTGGCGATCCAATTGCTTTCTGGGTTAGCCATACAATCATCGCTCTTCGAAAAGAAGAGAGCTCTAAAATTTATGGGGAGCTGGTCAGAAATGAATTATAGAATTGCATTAGCAGGTAATCCGAATGTGGGGAAAAGTACATTATTTAATACATTAACTGGTTTGAAGCAGCATACAGGGAATTGGCCGGGAAAAACAGTTATGCATGCTGAAGGTGAATTTTCTTATAAAGGGAAAGACTATACAATCGTTGATTTACCGGGGACCTACTCACTCTTTTCTAATTCAGCAGATGAAGAGGTAGCTAGAGATTTTATTGTCTTAGGACAACCTGCTCTCACGATTGTTGTATTAGATGCCACTTCGATGGAACGAAATTTAAATCTAGCATTACAAGTTTTAGAAATGACAGATAAAGTGATTGTATGTGTCAATCTAATCGATGAAGCCGAGAAAAAAGGGATTAATATTAATGAAAAAGCGCTAATGAATTCCTTAGGCGTACCTGTCATTAAAATATCTGCTCGTAACAAAGTAGGGATCAATCTACTATTAGATACGATTGATCGCATGATAAAAGGGGAAATCACTACCTCACCATATAAGATTAAGTACTCTGATGAGATCGAGAAGAAAATCTCTACTTTAATCCCTTATATTGAAGAAATCGTCGGTAATGATATTCCTGTTCGTTGGTTAGCATTGCGTTTACTTGATGGTGATGAATCATTGCTAAACGCATATGGGAACAAGAAGGAGCGAAAGAAGGGAGAAGGGGTTGCCTCATGACATCTCATATTGAAGGAAAGCCACGCAATTATCAAGAACTTCTTCAGTTCGCGCAAACGATCTCAGATGAGGATATTCGCGATGAAGTTGTGACGAATATTTATCAAACCTCCAAATCGCTTTGTGAAAAGACGGTCACTTACAAAGATCTTGATAAAATGAAGCAAACTGAAAGATTGGATCATATTTTCACCTCGAAAATATGGGGTTTTCCAATTATGTTCGCTATGCTTGGGCTTGTGTTTTATATTACGATTGCTGGAGCGAATGTTCCATCAGGAATGTTAGCGGATATGTTTAATTGGTTTGAAGGTTATTTAACTACTTTTTTTACATGGATGAATGCACCTGATTGGCTTTATGGGGTTCTTGTTCTAGGATTATATCGTGGAACGGCTTGGGTAATAAGCGTCATGCTCCCGCCAATGGCGATTTTCTTCCCTGTGTTTGCTTTATTAGAGAATTATGGGTATTTGCCCCGAGTAGCATTTAATATGGATCGCTTATTTAAAAGTTCAGGAGCTCACGGAAAGCAGTCGTTGACGATGGCGATGGGATTTGGCTGTAATGCGGCTGCGATTATGTCGACCAGGATTATTGAATCGCCAAGAGAGAGAATGTTAGCCATCTTAACGAATAACTTTGTTCCGTGTAATGGTCGCTGGCCGACACTGATTTTACTTGCTTCATTATTTATGGCTGCTGGTTTTTCGGGCTCAATGGGAACACTCGTTACAGCAAGTGTTGTGATGGGAATGGTTCTTATTGGAGTAATCGTAACACTGCTTGTATCATGGGGATTATCGAAAACGGCCTTAAGAGGAGTACCTACCCATTATACGCTAGAGCTTCCTCCATATCGCCGACCGAAATTTTGGAACACGGTCATTCGTGCAACGCTTGATAAATCCTTATTCGTGTTAAAAAGAGCAGTAATTATTGCAGCTCCAGCAGGTGTGCTTACTTGGATCACTGCCAATATATACATCGGCGATACGAGCGTTTTAATGTATATTGTCAATTTCCTTGATCCTTTTGCACAATTATTAGGATTAGATGGCTTTATTTTAATGGCCTTCATCTTAGGGATGCCGGCAAACGAAATTGTCTTGCCAATCTTAATGATGGGCTATTTATCGACTGGTGCGATGACAGAAGTAACGGAATTAAATGCGATTAAACAGATTTTCCTTGATCATAA
This sequence comes from Bacillota bacterium, assembly GCA_023387295.1. GTDB lineage: Bacteria > Bacillota > Bacilli > Bacillales > Cytobacillaceae > Cytobacillus. The sequence goes on from JAEWIG010000284.1 coordinate 4,844, forward strand.
CTGGACATGGCTAACAGCTTTAAATATGATGCTGTTTTCACTGCTTCATTTTCCGTGCGGAACAACAATGCTTAATATCTATAAAGAAACGAAAAGTAAAAAATGGACATTCGTCGCCTTTGCTTTGCCAACAACGATCGCGATTATCGTTACTTTCACTGTAGCGCAAGTTGTACGAGCGTTTGGTTGGGTGTAGAAATATAAATTATATAATTTTCCCAAGGTCGTCTTAAATAATAGGATTACTTTGGGATTTTTTATTTAAAAAGGGAAAAATTCAGCGAACGCGCAAATAATACGAATATCGTGCAAATATAGATATTATCGTGCATTAAATCGATAAATCGTGCAAATTAGCAAAATTATGCTTTAACCTATCTTAATAATAAGAGAAGAATCTATCATTCTAGTCTTCTTTTTCATAAAGCTTAGGTCTAAAAAGATAAATACCATTGTTTTCATACTATCAGGCAGGACATTCTCTTAATTTTATAGAATAAGCCTTATATACGATGAAAGGAGTTGCTATATGGTAAAAAAGGAATTTGAAATTCCCGAAAGGCTTATGAAAATTGAAGCATTGCGGAGAAGATTGCCAGAGACCCATCCGATTTTTCCGAAAATAGATGGTGAATACAGAGGGAGGTTGGCAGGATATCGAGGAGAGAAATCGCTACTATATTATTTTAGTTTTTTAGATGAAAAAAAGTATCGAATCCTTCATAATCTTCGCTTGCCTGATTCGAAAAGCGATCATTTTTTCGAAATCGACACATTAATCATCTCATTCAAATTACTAATTCCAATTGACGCTAAAAATCATCGCGGAGAACTGTACTTCGATGATTTATTTGACCAGTTAATCCAAACCTTTGAAAATACGAAAAAATCATATGACAGCCCACTCGCTCAAATAAATCGACATCAGTTTCAACTTCGACAGCTACTCCAAACGTATAAATTCCCGCAAGTGCCGATTACCCCTCTACTTGTCCTGACAAATTCCTCAGCAATTGAAAGTGCCTCCGAAAATCATCGCAAAGCAGAAAAAATTACAAAAAGCCCCAATCTTTTAAGCAAAATTACTCGGTTAGAGAAACAATATAAACTAGAGAACATGGATAATAAGCAATTGCTAAAGCTATCGAAGCTACTATTAAAGTTGCATACCCCGTATGACAAGAGTGCTCCCGAAGAGTTTGGTATTCATGAAAATGAGCTTTTAAAAGGGGTTCGATGCTCAGAATGTAGTGTTTTACCAATGAAGCGGATTGCGAAAAAATGGGTTTGCACCTCATGTGGTTTTTCCTCAAAGTCAGCCCATTTTTCCGCAATCAATGACTATAAACTCTTAATAGGCAATACCATCACGAATCAAAAACTTCGCGATTTCCTCCAATTAACCTCTAGGTCTGCAGCAACCCGAATTCTTCAATCACTAAACATTTCCTATACAGGGGAGAAAAAGGGAAGGGTTTATTATCTTTGAAATCAAGTGATCGTGCATATTTTTCAGGAAACGTGCAAATATCTCGAAAATCGTGCATAAAATCGGATTATCCTGAAAATATCTCAGAAATCGCTCATATATTTCAAATATCGTGCATATCCTTTACGAATCGCGCAAAACCCCACATTATCGCGCATAAATTTCAGAAATCGTGCAAATCATGAACATCTCTAGTCTATTTTCAAGAAATCCCATAAAGCTGAGCTCGTTTTCATTCGAATTTTAACAAAAAAGTTATCTTCTAAGGCAATCATGTCATAGTAGATAACTTTTTTGTTTTTCTTTTTCATAGGTAGTGTGAAAATAAAACATTTCTATGATTTATCTCTCTTAACCTTCAAGGCGGCTTAAAAATAAATTTCCTCTTAAGAAAAAGTTAAGTGGAAGTATTAGAAGATAACAACTATATTTATTTAATAAACAATGAACTTTTGCTGACTGTCAGGACTCTTATAAGAGAGAGGTGAGGGCATGAATGTTGTTAGATTGGTCAAAAAAGCAAAAAAGGGAAATAAAGAGGCATTGGTTCAGTTAGTTATGGCTGAAAAGGATGTTTATTATAAGCTTGCTCTCACTTATATGGGGAATGCACATGATGCTATGGATGCCATGGAGGACATGATTGTAAAGCTCTATGAAAACATTCATCAGCTTAAGAAGGACGAGGCTTTTTATAGCTGGAGTAAAACAATTTTGGTAAATGGCTGTAAAACCTCACTTCGAAAACAAAATAAGCTGGTGAGCATCGAGCAATGGCAAGCTGCCGATGAAATTGGAGTGGAAGACGTTTCCGCTAGTCGTCTTCGCGATCCTTATATAAGTAGCGAACAGCAAATAGATATTCAAGCGATGCTGTTACATGTGAATGAGCATCAAAGAGAAGCGATTCAGCTCAAATATTTTCATGATTTTGATTATGAAACGATAGCAGAGATGACAAATGTTTCGCTAGGGACCGTGAAATCGCGAATTTTCCAAGGGTTAAAGAAGCTAAGAGAACAGTTCGGAGGTGATATTGATGAATGACATTGAGAAACGATTGCTGGATGAGAAAAAACGCCTAGACTCCATAAAGGCTCCTGAAGAATTAGAAATGAGATTAAGAATGGCTTTAAATAATGCTCCTAGAAAAATAAAACGGTCAACAGCGATTTGGAAGCTGACGGCGGTTGCTGTGTTCTTTATGGCCATTGTGGTAAGTTTTAATTATAATGCTTTTGCCTACTATGGGAAAAAACTACTTGGCTTTGATGATGTGCTTAGTGGCACGGTAAAAGAGCTAAATGAACAAGGAATGGGACAATTTATTGGAAAAAAGACCACACTAACAGATGGAACCATATTAACCATTGATAATATTATGACGGATGCTAATCAATTAATTATGTATTATACATTATCAAATCCAAATGGAGTGGATGAAAACATCAGTATTAATCCCGCAACCATCACAGGTTTTTTAACACAATCGAACGCTGTCAGTGGCACGTACCTAATGAATGAAGACCAAACTGAGATGAAAGGAATGACTTCATTTGAGCCTGTTAGCCCATTTTCCAAAAAGCTAACCTTGCATTTCTGGGAGAATTCACATGATAACAGGATGAATGAGATTAGCATTACCTTCCCATATAACCCCAATAAAGCGATGCAGACAGAGATTAAGCAGTCGATAAGAAAGACGATTCTTGTTGATAAAGGAAAGATTACATTCCGTACCATTACAGCTACTCCAACATCGACTGTCATTACTGGTTTGATGAATGTAGAGAACTTTGATCGTGTTCCATTTGCGTTAGATGGAATCCTATTAATAGCTAATGGAACCCCAGTCCCAATAATGGGTGGAGGTAGACATTCTTCAATTGGAGGAACAAAGTTCGATATTCAATATGATGCATTACCCAAAAACCTAGAATCACTTGAACTAGTCATAAAGGAGTTTGTCGGATACGAAAAGTTGGAAGAGAAGATAGACCTAGCATCCATAAGTGATGAGCCAATGAATGTCGGTGGCAAAGAATTATGGATAAAAGCAGTCTCAACAACATCAGAAGGAACAGAAATAACAATGGCTACGGATAATGATGTCATGCTCGATGGGGTGTCTATAGAAACGCAAAAAAATTCTACTCCATTAAGAACAACGATAAAACAGATAGAAACAAAGCTAATGAATGGAAGACTATTAAAAGAGCGTACATTATTATTCGATTCGAAGGTTCATCCAGAATATTTGATCATAGAAGGTATACACTATATGAAGCCATATAATAAAACAATTAAGATACCAGTAAAATAATAATGATCTCAATTTAGTTTCGTCAGACAAAGAAAAAGGGGTGTTTTTGATGAAGCAATGGACAAAAGATATCGAGATTAATGCTCCTATTGAAGAGGTATGGAAATTTCTCGATGGCTCTCTAGAAAATATGCAAAAAATAATGCCTGAGGTTATTGAGAATAAGCCTATCAAAATAACTGAGGATAAGGTAGGGAGTGTATATCGTCAAAAATACAAGGAAGGAAAACGAATAGAAGAATATGATGTGGAAACATTAGAATATACAAATATGCCTGAGCTTAAAAAGCTTAAGGTAGGTTTTACCCTCGCTAACATGTTTGAAATTACAGCCTTTTATGAGTTGGAAAAAGTGAATGAGCAAAAAACGATTTTAACTTATTCAGTGACCAATCGCCCTTTAAAATGGTTTGTGAAATTATTTTTAATATTCGCTAATGATAAGGTGGTCGTTTCCTTTTTAGAACGCGTAAAAAGGGTGGCAGAGTCCGAGGCGAGTAGTAATTCGAAAGTAAAATAAAGAGGAAAAATAACTTGCTGATGAAAAAATCGGCAAGTTATTTTTTTTCAATAATCTCGCTTAGCTACTTGTCACCGTCTATTAAAAAACGATTTTACGGAATTTTACAAGGGTTGATAGAGTGGGAAAAGAGAGTGAATGATCGCATGATTTACCAGTGATTAATTGCTAGATTTTTGATAAAAATAAAATATCTAGAGGAGGAGACGGAATGAATAAAAATTTTGTAGTAGGTTCACTTACTCTATTATTGCTCGTGAATGGCTGGGCATTTTTATATTTTCAGTTACCCTTTTATAAAGTGGGAATCATGATTGCGGCAGTGTCTCTTTTGCTCATGACGTTACTGCACGAGCGGTTTGTTTTTTTATATGCAATGGTCCTTGTCATTAGTTATGCTGTTTTTTTGACGGTTTATTCATTTATTTATCATCAGCCAACAAATGTGCAACTTCTATATGTATATGATCATCTATTGCTTACTAGCTTTATACTAATATATTGGATTCTGCTAAGTTATACGAAAAGAATGGGGTATGAAAATGAAGCATTAAAGCAGCAAGTTAAGCTTTTGCAAAAGTATATCTCACCTACGGGTATTCTTACTGTGCACGAATTTATGGAGCAGGCTAAATGGGTGTTAACATCTGCTAGACGGAATAAACAATCGGTTTGGCTTGTTGAGCTAACCATTACGTATAAAAATTCATATACTGAACAAAATTTACTTGAGAAGATTGGAGAAATTGGTTTTCAGTCGATTAGAAGACAGTTTGATTTACTTACCTATCATGATAACGGTATTTATCTGATCCTTAGGGATACAGAGCGGGATGGCGTTGATATTGTATTAAATCGTATTGAGGAAAAGGCAAAAGAAGTTTTAAATTTACTTCATCCACCATACGAAGTAAAGCTCGAATTGATTCATGATATTGATCAACTTAAGAAGATAGGGGAATGGCCAAAATGACAGTGATATTAATCATTATTATGACATTTTTTTGGCTGTTACTGTTATTTTATTCGGTTGTTACGATTGCTGGGATTTCGTACCGTTTAAAAAAAGAGGAATCGAAAAAGTTAGACGTATATCCAAGTGTTGCGGTATTTATTCCTGCTCATAACGAAGGAATCGTAATCGCTAACACATTACAAGCGATGGCTCGATTAGAGTATCCGGGAAAACTAGACATCTATTTATTGAATGACAATTCGTCCGATGATACAGGATTGATTGCCACAGAGTTTGCAAAACTATTTTCAAATATTCACCATATTCTTGTACCTGAAGGAAAACCTAAGGGGAAATCGAGAGTATTAAATTATGGATTACAAATATCAAAATCGGATTACTTTGTTGTCTATGATGCTGATAATGAACCTGAACCAGATGCATTGCTGAGGCTTGTGGAAACGGCAGAAACGACCGAGAAAGCAGCAGGAGCTGTGGGTTATGTAAAAACGAAAAATATGTATAAAAATAGTTTGACAAGAATGATCGGGATTGAATTTCAAGTGTTTCAACTACTGATGCAATGTGGAAGATGGGCATTATTTAAATTAGGATCCCTTGCAGGTACAAATATGTTAGTAAAGCGCGAAATCATCGAAGCGCTTGGTAAATACGACGTGTATGCATTAGCAGAGGATGCGGAATTAACCGTTAGAATAACGGCTGCTGGATATGTCTTACCTGTTGTACCAAATTCAAAAACATGGGAGCAAGAACCCGAAAATTTAAAGATCTTTATTAAACAAAGAACCCGCTGGTTGACAGGGAATCTTTATTTATTTGAAAAATCGTTAAGAGACTTTTCCCATTGGAAAGGAAAAACG
>JAEWIG010000310.1 GCA_023387295.1 Bacillota bacterium
CGCTGCTCCTTGGTGAGATGTTCTTCCATCGCTTTAATAAATTTTCCTTCGCATTCGTCTCTTTTATATGTTTGAATAATCTGCTCAAATAAAGGCAATATATCATCAGGAATTTCGTTTTTACGCATTCGCATAATTTTAAGCATAGTTTTCATTTGCATGGACCCTCCTTTTTAATATCCATCACAAGATAATATTTCCTTTTCTACAGTTTAAATATGCTATTAATTTAACCAGATTGCATATCATCCGACATATGTTATCTACATAATAATGCGATTCATACAAAAAGGCTATCGGGATACGAATGTCGACAACATGAACAGGTGTATTATCTCCTAGTAATTAACGTAACGTATTTCACATCTTCTTGTTTTGAAATAAGGTTTGATCAAAATAAATTCTTCTTCAAAGGTCTTAGGTTCTATTTTTTTTTGAAAATTTTGATCGTTTCCTACAAATGTTGTTCTACAATCACGCTCGATTATTGAGTATCGTTATTAAAGGAAAGCCCCTGTTACTTTAAGTGTAACTTTTCACAAACTAACTTTGAATTATATCTATGATTTTATTTACGCTAAGTATTGAAAGTATCAATGATATAAATAAACCAAGAAAAGAAACTACAAAAACTTGTAATGATAAATCGATTGGTAATGTTGAACTAATAGATACTAAGTAATTATTCCAAATGAAACTAAATGAAAAGATGTAAATAATAAAAAAGACTATTATTAAAACAAATTTAACAATTCTTTTCAACTTATTCACCCCAAAAATTTTAGTAAACTAACCTCCCTCGTTAGATTGAGTACGGAACTTCACAAGTTTTACTGTTAATTATTTATTTTGATAACTATTAGTTAATATTTTTCCAAAACTCACTTTCGATAATTAGACTTTTTCGTTCTATATTTAATGCCTACAACAATAAGCACAATTGCTCCAACCAATATAAAAAAGAGATTACTCGAAAAGATATTCATTATATGAAAGGGGGCTTTATGAACATACACAGCCTTTACCCACTGTTTGTCTTTTTCCACTGCAATGGCTGATGTATTAGATATACCTTTTATTTCGTAATACTTTGTTCCTTTGGGATAATAATTTGAAGCATCTCCATAGTAATTCCCAGTCATTTCTTTAGGTTTTGTTCTAACTTCACCAATGCTCTTACCTATTTTACTATCTGCAATCATTTCTTCTCTTTTAACTTCATAAACCTTTCCTTCCCACACGACAAAAGGATACGCCCAAGATAAAGCATGAACAGATGAAGACATCATAAATATGAACAATGTGATTAACAGCGTTAGTTTTTTCAAAAATATCAACTCTCTCGAAATATTAATAAAAAACCACAATTAGCCGCTCTTCTTTTTCCCTACATACAGCAAATGCTGGCTCGTTCCTAAAAGATTCTTGTCTTGGCTTAATGTATAACCAAGTTCATTCCACCTTTTAATATCTTCTTCTGGCAATGACAAAATGTCTTTCTCTTTACTCCCAAGAATATTTTCCACTCCAGCGAAAGCAAATTGCTCCAGATCAAAATCTTTCATTAATGTTTGAGCTTCTTCAATTCCAGTAAACTATAGCATTCATATAGAAACTGCTCCCCTCTTGCAGTTCTCATAATCTACTCCAGTTATTAATCATCTACTATCTTCTTCTCTACTTTCAAATAATCAATTGTTTTTTTTAATAGGTATGGTTGAATAATAGAATAGGTAAGGTTTTTGGGAGGAACTGTGAAAAGTTTCACTTCATCAATTTCCGAATTCGGTAGCTTTCCAAACTCAAATATTTCTGCATAGTATAATCTTCCATACTTTTTATTAATACAATCATCCATTGAATAATCACAAATTGGGCTGATTTCAAATCTTGTTGCACCAGTTTCTTCAAACAACTCCCGTGAAGCCGTATGATCAATACTTTCTCCTAGCTCTCTATGTCCACCAGGAATTTCCCACGATTTTCTCTTTTTATGGCGAACATATACCCATTTATCTTGATACATCAAACTTATGACAGCAAAAGTAAGTTCTTCCTCTTTAATTTCTCCTATATTAAAGTAATTAAGTTCCATTTGTTCACCAATCTTCAAATACTATTTTTCTTTGATACGAGTATCAGTTAACATTTTCTGCAAATATTCTTCTGACTTTCCTTTGGGAATACTTAGACTTTGCCAATTGGTGTTTTTTATTAATTTTCCTATATAAACGATTTGACCAATATGATAAGCGTAATGAGCCAGCTGCCGTTCAATTGCTTCGACAACAGAGTGGCTTTCTCCACGGATATATACATTTCTTAGGAGGTCTGTTTCAGTTAACTGATTCAACTCTGCAAAAAGGATGCCCCAACCTTTTTCCCAAACCTCCATTAATTCATTCTTTAAAGATATTGTATTTATAAATTCTTGTTCTCGATTCCTATCTGGCTTTTCACCATCAGAATGTAAAAAGTCAGTCCATCTTGACACCATATTTCCGCTTAAATGCTTTACAATAACCGCAATACTATTTGACTCTTCATTAAATGCCCATTGGATTTCTTCATCTGTTAGTTGATTGATTGTCTTTTCTCCTAAACTTTTAACACTAGTAAATCGTTCTTTTATGATTCGCAAATACTCTTTTTCAATCCCCATTAGAAAACCCACTTTCTATTAATAGAAAAATAAATATTCTTCAAGTGCAGGTCCCTACTAAAGTTTTCAATTTGTGAAAATCGCCTGAATCGATTACGATCCAAGCGATATTTTTGTATTTTATATTTTCTTATAATAATCCTGGGCATGATATGTTTTAAATCCACATGTTTCATAAAGTTTTAGTGCATTTGCATTTTCCGCTTCCACTTCTAGAAAAATTGAATAGCCATTATGATGCTCTTTGTTAATTACATTTGTTAAAGTTTTTCGGCCAATCCCTTTTCCTTGAAACTGTGGAAGTACCGCAAATCCATAAATCCATGCTTCACCATCTGAATGGGCAATACGCATTTTTCCTACCGTTATCCCTTCAGACTCAATCATATAAAATTGTTCATTGTATTCCTGTTTAATTCTCTTGTTATAGTTTCGCGCATCTTGCTCTTCAAATCCAAAACATTGTACATCTAATTGAATTTCTGTTTCTATATCACTCGGAGTTGCTAATCTTAAAATGACATCTTTATGATCGCTTAACTCCTTTTCTTCCCATTTCATCTGATACTCTGTAAAGGAATAAGAGCAAGAAATCTTTTGTAAAAAAGCTTTTCCTGATTCAGAATTGGTTGGTGTATTATAAAGAATTTCCTGCACCTTTCGCTCTTTCATACCATTATCATCCTCAAGTAAAAGATGAGTGAAAATTCCTTTTCTTCGATATGCCGGTGCAACCATTCCGCAAACTTCTACTTTATTCCCAAATCCATAAAGACCAAGAAAACCAACTAATTTTCCATCCTCATAATGAAAAAAGTCATTAACTTCATTTTCATTACGCGATTGCAGCATATCCCAGTTTAATTTTAATTGAAAATTTTCTCCATCTTCACATATTTTCTGTAGTTCTTTTATATCTGATAATTGTTTAGTAGATAACAAATAGGTCCCTCCAAAATAAATCGTATCTGTAAGCTAATTCTATATTCCTATATTTATTTCCTGCTTTTTAGCTCAATGGTCACTCCCACTTTATCTGCAAAAGTACATTTGTAAATATCGGGCATATCTAAATTTTTCCAGAATGTAAAATCATACTCTTTATTAAAATAATTCATGATTAGTACCATAATATTTCCATGAGTGCCAATGACAATGTTTTTCCCCTTATATTTTTCTAATACTTGATATGTAATATTTACGCCTCGTTTTTGGGCAACAGCATTAGATTCTCCACCATCCAAAGCAAAATCAGTGTCTCCCCAAACCTTCAAGAGCGCTGCTTGAAAATCGTCTACTGATACCGAAGATAAAGTACGTTCTCTAAAGTCATTTACAATTTCAATTTCTCTTTCAAATGTAACGGCAATCCCTTCAACAGTCTGTATAGCTCTCTTATATGGACTGGAAATAACAACTTCAATTTTTTCGTTTTTTAATATCTCCGTTACTACGTTTGTATCTGTTAAGCCTTTTTCCGATAAAGGTCTGCCTAATTCATCAGGTGTGTAAATAGAATGGGCATGTCTGACGAAATATAAATTAGTCATTGATATTTCAGCTCCTAGAATGGCCTTCATCTAAACTCACAAACTCTCAAATATTTTTACTGCTACTCATTTTAATCCAAGAAATCTGCTGTTAAAAAATCTATAAATTCAGATATATTTTTGTAGATATAGTTTGGTTCTATCGTAAAATCTAATGTTTGAAAATCTGGTAGCCACTGAACACCAATCGTTAGAACATTCGCCTGTAATCCAGCGTGAATATCGGCATCACTATCACCAATAAACATAGCGTCCCTTTTTTCTACTCCTAAAAGGTCTAATGCTTTAAGCACCCCTTCTGGATGAGGCTTTGGATTCTCAACATCATCCCCGGTAATTAATACATCAAAGTATTGTTCCATTTGTAAAACATTTAAAGAAATATCTAAGCTCCTCTTTGCCTTTCCAGTAACAATCCCTAATCTTATCCCTTTATTTTTCAAATATCTTAACAACTCATTCATTTCCTCATTCTCTTCAACAAGGTGTTTATGGTGGTCAGTATATTTTTTATAGTAAAGATCAATGGCCTTTTCTGTATCTTGGCTAAAAAGATTCTCTTTAATAATCCCTGTTTCTGATGGTCCAAACATTGCTTTGATCTCTTCAGGAGAAAGATCTCGATTATCGAACTCTTTAAAAACTTGTTGAAAAGCGTAAAAGCAAATTGGTAATGTATTCGCTATTGTACCGTCAAAATCGAAAATGATAGCTTTCATTAATTTTCATCTCCTTTTTTCTTCTCCTGCTTATCGCCTTCTATTTATTTTTTAGCAAACTATATTGAATTAATGAACACTCCTGACCAGCATATATTTCTGATCCATTCCGCCCTATTTCCTTAAACCCCAATTTTTCAAGCATTTTTTGAGAACGGATATTAGTTTCATGTGTTTCCGCCAAAAAAGTTGTAATCTCCCTGTTTTCGGCCGCTTCCTTCATCAATTTTATTAAAGCGTTTGAGCCGATAGCTTTCCCCCAAAGAGAACTATCTCCAATTGTAATTCCAATTTCAGCACAATTATTATTTATACATAGTAAATCAGCATAGCCAATGATTTTCCCATGATATTCTATTCCTAACCGAATAAAGTTTTCTGTTAAATTGTAAACACAATGTCTCCACCATTGAAAAAGTTCATCTTCTGTTCGTGTAACGTCCCATCCGCTCGCAAAACAAAAATGACGATCTTTGCTCCATTTTAAAACCTCTTCAAAATCACTAATCTTAATCTCTCTTAGGGTAATCATTTAATAATCTCAGCCCCCTTACCAATTTAGACTCAATTCATTAGAAAAGGTTTCCTTAATATATTATTAATTAATAATCGTTTAGTCCTCTCCATATGCGTTCAATATGTATTTCACTATTTGTAAAGCTTAATTGATATACATCCGGATTACTAAGATTCTCCCAATCAGAGAAATTAATTTCAGACTGATAATTTTTAAGTAATAAGGACATGATATTCCCGTGAGTAACAATTAATGTATGTTCCACTTCATCTTTTAGAACTTCTTCAACAACTTCAACTATCCTATTCATTGCTTCTTGACTTGATTCTCCACCTTCAAATTTCAACTCCAGATCATCAAAAGTTACTTTTAGTTTTTCATACCAGTCAGGAAGATTAGTCGTACTCAATATTCGTTCTGATAAACGTTCATCAAGTTCAATCATTAAATCCTTTTTTTCACTTAATGGTTTAACCGTTTGAATCGCCCTTAAAAATGGACTGGATATAATTCGTTCTATTCTTTTATCTAGGAAAAATTCCATTAATCCGCTCGCTTGTTCAAATCCCGCTTCTGTAAGTGGAAATTCTGGTGGCTGCCCGGTTGCTTCACAATGTCTCACGATGTAAACTGTTTTATTCATTTAAGAAAACCCCCCAAGCAAATTTATAAATCTTTCTCAAACATAATCATGTCGATTGCTTGAATCCCATTTTCATATATAGGCTCAGAGTATTTTTTGAAAAAATCCTTTCTAATCCCAACAATTCTAAAACCAGCTTTTTGATAAAAAGCGATATTATCAATGCTAGAATTAGCCGTTCCGACCGTCATTTTTGTAAACGATTTCTCTTTGTATAATGCAATGGCCTTTTTCAGAATTTCTTTGCCGAATCCTTTTCCTCTAAATTCGGGTGCGATTGCAATATTTTTCAATTCAACGGTAAAAGGAGATTCATTAATAAAAATGGCAACTCCAATTACATTCCCACTTAATATGATTGAAAACATATCTCCTTTATTGATATATTCATTGACAACTTCTTTATTTTCGTCAGCCAGTAATAATAAATTCATAAAGTTTTTTCTTTCGTTATTACTGACCTCTTTTAATGTTAGTTCATTCTCCATCAGGTTAACCTCCAAAATAGTCCTCTATCAAAGTTCACCTTACATGTTGTATAGACTGAACTTTTCTATAATAATTTTTCCATAATAAATTCATCATATGGCATGTCATCTAGTAAAAGTTCGCCGACTATTTTGTAGCCCCTTTCTATATACATATTAGGTAGGTATGGATGACCTTGAGCAACAGTTAATCTTACAAAGGTTTCTCCTAAATTAGTAAGTTCATTTTCCGCAAATTTCATCAATCTTGTAGCAATTCCCATTCCTTTGTAAGAAGGATTAACTGCTAACCGTCCAAGAACATAGCACTGCCATTCTAAATGATATTTTAATCGTACAGTTCCAATGATTTTTGACGTCGTTTCTTCCTTAGCTATTAGTAAAATCGTATTTTTAATCCAATCCTGAACTTCAGCTATTGTTACTTTTGAAGCACTTGCAGGGAATCCTAATTTTTCATTTTCAGCGTAAGATGCATGATATATATTAACCAATGCTCTTGCATCGTCACTTTTAGTTCTCTCCATCACTAATTTCATAATTAACCTCCGAAATTCATGTCCCTCAAAATCCTCATTAAGAAAAAAGTAAGCTCAGGGATTTTTTTAATCACTTTTAAACTTTTGAATTTTCCGACTTAAATGATTAGACTTGTCCTTACAGTCAACGTTGTCCAGAATCCCGTTTCTTTTTAATTGACGAACAGTGGCCATCACTGTTCGTCATCCATTCAAAACCTATTTCAATACCTTTTTAAATGCCTTTTTTAAAGTCTTTTTCATTACTTTTTTCAAAGCCCTCTTTAATTCTCTTTTCAAAACCTTTTTCATTCCCAGCTTCATACCCTTCTTTCATTCTCTATTCATAGGCTTTATTTCTCAAATTAATTTTATGTCTTCACCATCTAATAAAAGCATAATATGAGCGATAAATATTTATCAAGACTAATCGTTAATTTTTTCGCTTGTTGAAATGTAATCATATCAACTATGATTTCTTTTTTATCTTGCTCATAAAATCTTTTGCTATAAAGTACGCATTTACGGTAAATATTGAGAACTTTCTCCTTATGATAAAATATGTAGGCTTAATGCCGCTTCCAAGTCAACATCTCTTTCCAAATGTTCCGGAGTCCAAGGTATATAAATATTTGGCTCGATTCCTTTTCCAGTCATCCCTAATCCCTTATCAATCCGTGAAAGACGTGACGTTGGATACCAAAGCTCATATCCTTCATCCCATTTCTTCAAGGTTAAATTAGCATAATCATTTAATCCCATTGTTGCTCTTCCTATAACCTTTACTTTTCTTGATTTCTTACAAACTTCTACAAATGAATCCCCAGAGCTACCACACATACAATCTGATAAAACAACAATTTCCTTAGGATTCTTTTTTCCTTTAACAAATGTATTAGGCAAAATATCTATAAAATTGAACTCAACAAATTCCTTTCCTTCATTAAATCCCCATTCTTTTTTTAAGAAGTTGAGAAAAGATTTTGCCTGCTCATCTTGAATATTTTCTAAATCCTGCTCAATGTTTTCTATCTGTCTTTTACAATTAGAAATTGTGCAATGATATAACATTTTATCGTCCTTATCTAATAACTCGACACCTTCTTCGGGCATTATGTATGGCAGCAATGGATAAAAGCTAAAATCGCTTCCACCATGATTTACTCGTACATCAATAATCCATCGCTCGGAAGTATTTAGTATTTCCTTGTTTTTTTCTATTAAGCTCATTATTGCTTCTGAGTTCATGAAATCAGTTATTTTGAATAGTAATATATTATTTTCTAATTCACTCACGGAATAAACTGGAGTATACGGTTCTTTCACATAACTCCTAAATGAAAAGTTAACAAGCTTACCATGACCATCCTCTAATTCTCCATAATCGTATAAAGAGAGTATAGGTCCCCAGTTCTCACGTTCCGAATGATTTTCATTCAATAATCGCTTATGTAATTCTTTTAAATCGAGAATAGTTAATCCACCTAAAGATTTAAAGAACATTCCTTTCTCTAATCTAGTTTCTTGATCAACATCCGAAACATACAGCCTATCCTCATAGCGACGAACTTGAAATCCTCGGACATTTGTCTTTTTATTTTCGGAATATAAGCCTTTAAAAAATATATGCTTGTCATTAAAATCCACAAGATAATCATTAACGATTTCTGTGAAAAGCTCTTTCGTTAATAAATTCATTTCTTTAAAATTTTTAATTTTCTGACCAAAATAACTAGGCTGATCCCATCCAGACTTGTCCTTACAGCCAGCATAGTCATGCTGCATAATATGGACTACTTCTTTAAAAATGTTTTCCATCGGTACCTCCAAAGTGTTGGCAAAATATTGGCGTACTGAATTAAAATTTGATTCTCAGTTCAAAATTTCTACTTAAGCAATATTACAGTATCTTGATTCATTTAAATGACGAACAGCGTTAGACACTGTTCGCCACAAACTCATCCAACCTACTCGAAAATTTTCGTTTCTTTTACTAAACATTAAACACATTTAGTCCCCTAACTCTCCGATAGCTTTGCTACTTCCTCTACTGACAAGCCAGTAATATCCACTACTTCTTCTATTGAAACTTTCCTTTTTAACAACTTATATGCAACTTCCAAAGCCTTCTGCTTTTCCCCTTCAGTTATGCCTTGTTGAATTCCTTTTTCAATCCCCTTTTCATATGCTTCTTTCTTGTAGTACCTAGCAAGGGATGTGTTTTCCATTGAAAGCGCCATTAATGTTTCCTCCTTTTCAATAATTGGTTTTATTTCATGAATTAGTTTTAAATCCTCTTCTTCTGGTAAAAGCAATATATGATCGATAAAGATAAACATCTTCTGAATATATTCCTTATTCTTACCTAATATATTATCTTGTAGCAGTAATCTGATCAATTTGCGTTTATACTGCAGTATTAAATTTAGATTTTTTTTACTTTTAATGACAAATAGGCCGGCTAAAACAGCTAAAGCAAAGGGATTTTATGATTCGCGTAAGGAGGATTCTGATTGTGAGGCAATCGTGTAGGTATTATAATGGTAGGTTAATTCTGTTCCAAAAAACTCATAATGAAACTTGTTTAATTGCTTTGAGGTTTGACCAGTGAATAACGCTATTGCATAAATATTCTGATCAAACTTATCCAAAATGCGATAAAAAGATTGAAACATTCGCTTCGGGAAATCTTTTTTGTAGTCTCCCTGTACTTCAATATGAACATATACCCACTGTTCTTTTCCATTTTTCAATCTTAACTTTACTAGTTTGTCTGCTATACGCTTTGGGCTATGGGAATCAACAGTAATTTTTTGGAGTTCTTGTTCGAGGAATTCTGGAGGGATTGTAAAATTTACTTGTTCATACAGTTCTGGTG